>DAOUQK010000344.1 GCA_030625695.1 Paracoccaceae bacterium
TATGCCACCACCAATGGTGTACCCGTTCTGAAAGATATGATCGCGCCGAACGACGCGCCGCTTGTGGCCAACTTGCAAGCCGCAGGTGCTGTGGTGATCGGACGGACAAACACGCCCGAGTTTTCGTTTCGTGCCGACACAGATAATCCGCTTTATGGCCGCACCCATAACCCATGGGGCAAACACATCTCGCCCGGTGGGTCCTCGGGCGGTGCCGGGTCAGCGGTGATGGCCGGCATCGGCCCGCTTGCCCATGGCAACGATATCGGTGGCAGCCTTCGGTTTCCCGCCGCCGCCAATGGGGCGGTCACCGTCAAACCCGGCATGAGCCGGGTGCCCGCCTGGAACCCCAGCCAGCAAGCCGAACGTGGGATGCTGGCGCAATCCATGTCGGTGCAGGGCCTTTTGACCCGCACCGCAGCTGACTTGCATCTGGCCATGCCAACCATGATATCGCCCGACCCGCGCGACCCGTTTCATGTGCCTCTGCCCTGGCGGGGCGAGGCGTTGGATGGCCCCACCAAGGTCGGGTTCACCAAAGAAACTTATGAATTCGATCTGCACCCGGAGGTCTCCAAGGCCCTGGACACCGCCCGCGATGCCCTGTCGGACGCAGGCTATGACATGGTCGAGGTTGAGCCGCCGGAACTGCGCGAAGCGGCCCTTGACGGCTACCGCGCCCTGATGGGCGAGGTTTCGGCAATGATGGGGCCAGACCTGCGCGCCCACGGTTCGCCCACGCTCAATGCCATATTTGACGAATATTTCGATCAGTTTCCGCCTTATGAGGGCACAGAGTTGCTGCATATGATGGCCAAACGCACCCATTACGCACGGGTTTGGTCGCTGTTCCTGCAGGACTATCCTTTGGTTTTAACCCCGTTCCTGCCGCAGCCGTTCTTTGGCCCGAACCGGGATGCCGAAGGGGCGGAAGGCGTGCGCGAGGCGCTTGGCTCGGCACTTTGGTCGTACTCGATGAACTATATGGGCCTGCCTGCGGGCAACGTCCCGGCCCGGTTGGCCGAATTGCCGCAAGGCCCACAGCCGATTAATGTTCAGATCGTCGGGCGACGCTGGCGCGAAGATCTGGTGGTGGATGCCTGCATGGCAATCGAGGACCGGGTTGGCACCATGTGCAACCTGCTTTGGGATCGGATGGGATAGATGCAAATAACCTCAATGATACGACGTGCCGCTCAGATCAACCCGAATGGCATTGCCACTATTTGCAAGGATCGCCAGCAAACATGGGCACAAATGCTGACCCGTGTGGCGAAACTGGCCGGAGCGTTGCAAGCCTTGGGTATGAAACCGGGCGACCGGGTGGCGTTATTGTCCCTGAATTCGGACCGCTATATCGAGTATTATTTCGCCGTGGTCTGGGGCGGTGGTGCGATGATGCCGATGAATGTGCGATGGGCGCCCGCCGAATGCGCCTATGCGCTGAACGATGCTGGCGCCAAAATCCTGCTGGTGGACGACGCCTTTGCCCCGGCCGCCGAGATCATCAAGGCGCAGACCGAAGCGCTGGAAACACTTGTGTTCTGCGGTGATGGCGCAACACCCGACGGCATGCTGAACTATGAGGATATTCTGAATGCTGCCACGCCCGCCCCGGACGCCGGGCGCAGTCATGATGATATGGCCGGGGTATTTTACACCGGCGGTACCACAGGGTTTCCCAAAGGCGTGATGCTGTCGCATAATAATTTCTGTATTGGCGGCATCTCCAATGTCTCGGAATTGCTGTTGCGCGACGGGTCGGTTTACCTTCATGCCGCGCCGATGTTTCACATCGCCGATCTGGTATTCTTTGCTGCCCTGACCTTTGTGGCCGGCACCCATGTGGTGATCCCGATGTTCACCCCAGATGCCACACTTGAGGCGATCGAGACCCACCGCCCCAGCCATATCCTGCTGGTGCCGGTGATGCTGCAAATGGTCATGGCCTCTGAACGGATGGCCCAGACCGACATATCGTCGCTTGAGGTGATCGCTTACGGCGCTTCGCCAATCACCGAGGCCGCGCTGACCCAGGCGTTTGAACTGTTCCCGACCAGCAAGTTGATGCAGGCATTTGGTCAGACCGAGCTTAGCCCGGTGGCAACCATCCTTGGCTCTGAACACCATGTTCCGGGTGGTTCAAAACCGGGCATCCTGCGTTCGGCGGGCCGCGCCACCAGAGTGGTGGAAATCCGCATCGTTGACGGTGATCACAAAGAGGTGGCACAAGGTGAGATCGGTCAGATTGCCGTCAAAGGCCCGGTGACGATGCTTGGCTATTGGAACAAGCCAGAGGTGACGGCTGAGACCATCCGCGATGGCTGGCTGATGACCGGGGACGCGGGGTACATGGACGACGAAGGATTCGTATTCCTGATGGACCGGCTTAAGGATATGGTCGTTTCTGGCGGCGAAAACGTTTATTCCGCCGAAGTTGAGAACGCCATTGGTCAACACCCAAGCGTGGCCACAAGTGCGGTGATCGGCATTCCCAGTGATCAATGGGGCGAATCTGTGCATGCCATCGTTATTCTCAAGCCCGACATGACGGCCAGCGAGGATGAGATCAAGGCACATTGCCATACGCTGATCGCCGGGTACAAATGCCCTCGCAGCGTTGAATACCGCACGGAACCTTTTCCGTTGTCCGGGGCCAACAAGGTGTTGAAAACTGAGCTGCGCAAACCATTCTGGGAAGGGCAGGATCGTCAAATCTCCTGACGGTTTCGGCGAACGCGCAGCGTCAACAACACGCCGGTCAATGCCAACCCGGTCAGGTGAATTATACCAACCCGTCGAATGATTGACCGGTCCCCGGCCACCCTGACGATAACGATGCGATGTTTGTGCCCCTTGGTATTATACCAACCCGTCCAAAAACCGGCCTGTCATTGTTGCGTAGGATGGGTTTTCAACCCATCATCCCTTTGACTTTGCCGGGCGGGACGGGGCCGGACTGGGCGGGACGGTGGGGTGGAACCCCACCCTACGGATGCCTGCATGCGTCAGTATCCGGGCGTTCTGGTATGATATCAAAAAAGGGTCAAGTCCCGTCAGTCTGCAAATTGCCTGGCACCTGCCCAGAGTATCCGTCTTGATCAAGCCCTGTTTGCCTCCCGTTTCCGATTTTCTTTGACGAGTGTGTTTGCGAGGATGAGAAGTTTTCGCATTGCGGCCACCTTGAATGAAGGCCTTGCCACGCCAGCGGCCCGATTGGCGCGTCATTGGCGCGAGCCCCGCAAGACTGGTCACGGCTTTCTTTGACAGCGCCCCGATCTCGGGCACTCGATGAGAATCGTGTTAGTGAGGATGGCACCGATGCCTGGAATTGTCTCGATCAACGCCAGGGCGCTGGCGCGCTTTGGGCAGGTTTCGATCTGTTCAATTTGTGCTTTGAGTTGACGTAAGCGGGCCCTAGTGGATTGTCAGTAACGTAAGAGTCCGAATTTTTTCCCAAACTTTTGTGATTGTGCGAGTCTGTGGCATGCGCAAGGGAATTACATTTACTGTCACCGCAGCTGATCGCCGTCGTCTGGGCACGCTTGTTGCGGATCGCTCGCCCCCGCAGAAACATGTCTGGCGGGCGCGGATTGTTCTTTTGAGCGCCGATGGGGCTGGCACCACCTGGATTATGAAGCAAACCGGCAAGTCCAAGACCTGTGTC
>DAOUQK010000063.1 GCA_030625695.1 Paracoccaceae bacterium
TTTGAGGGCGAGGGTTTCGGCGGCTTCGGGGGAAAAGGACATGGGACTGGGGTGCTTTGTTTGGGTGTTCAAAGGCAGACAACCAACAAGTGTCGGCCTGCGCAAGGGAATTCAGCCGCCCGCCTGTGCGGCCTGTGCTGCCTGTGCCTTTTCCAGTTCGGGCATGAACCTTTGTTGCAGGTCACTGCCCACCAATGGGCCGATGAATTTGAACAGAACCTTGCCTTGACCGTCGATGATAAAGGTTTCCGGCGGGCCGGTGACGCCCCAGTCAATTGCGCTGCGCCCTTTGGGATCAAAACCGACGCCCAGAAACGGGTTGCCGTCGTCTTGCAGAAACCCGCGGGCGTGATCCGGGTTGTCCTTGATGTTCACGCCATAGATGCGCAAGCCATCTGCGGCCATCTTCATCAGAGTGGGATGTTCCGCCCTGCACGGGGGACACCAACTGGCCCAGAAATTGATCAGGGACACCTCTCCGCTGGCCAAATCCTGTGCGGTGACGCCCGGATAGCCCTCCAACGCTTCAGCTGGCAGGTCAGGGGCCAGTTCGCCGATGAAGGTCGAGGGTAACGCGTTGGGATCGCCACGAAACATGCCAACTGCGGCAAGAACGACAAAGCCACTGAAAATGAGGGGAGGCAGGATCATCAGCGGTGATATTTTAGCCATCGCGCTTTATCCTTTGTTCAACCCGCGTCATTTCTGCGCGCACCTTACGGCCACGCCACAGCGACAGGCCCACCAACAACAACAACAGGACAACCGAGGCCGCATAGGCCGTCATCACCGTGTCTCCGTATTTTCCCAGATCAGGCATATCTACGCCCCCACCCTTTCGCGTGCCAGCAATGTCCTGATTCGTCGCGCCCGGATTTCCGTGCCGGTGCGATACAGCACCAAAGCAATAAACAGCAGGACAAACCCGGCGATACTGACCAGCAACGGATGATAAAATACATCCGCCACATGCTCTTCTTTATCAAGGCTAAGCGACGCGCCCTGATGCAGCCCCTGATTCCAGAAATTCACTGCATAGCGCGACAGCAGGGCAAACACTGACCCCACGAGGCACAGCACCGAGGTCAGGTCAGCGGCGGTATCCGGGTCTTCGATCGCTTCCCACAGGGCGATATAGCCAAGGTAGAACAGGAACAGGATCAGGAACGAGGTCAGCCTGGGATCCCAGGCCCAATAGGTGCCCCACATCGGCTGGCCCCAGATCGCCCCCGTCGCCAGCGCGATCAACGTCATCACCAGCCCCACAGGGGCGGCGGCGCGCGCGGCCAGCGCGCTGACGTGGTGTCGGCGGATCAGCCAAACCAGCGAAGTGACCAGCATCATCATCCAGGCGTTGATCGCCATCAAGGCCGAAGGCACATGCAGATAGATGATCTTGACCGTAGCCCCCTGACGGTAATCATCCGGGGTAAAGAAAAAACCCCAGATCAGTCCGGTAGCAAGGCAGACACCGGACAGCACCCAGATGAACGGCAACAGTCGTTCAGTGGTTGTCAGGAACTTTTTTGGGTTGGCATAGGCCCAAAAGGCATTGGCTTTTTGTGAAAGTGTCATAAGGCAGGGGTTTAGCGGGTCTTTGCGCCCTTCACAATTCACGAAATAATCAAGTGTTCCTGCCGGGCGGATATGTCGCTTTCGGCAGTATGTGGCCCCCGGACGATTGGGAAATCCGGGGCCTGCCTCAGGTCGGCAAACCGGGTGATGGGTCACCGGTCAGAGGCGGCTGCATATATCAATTGCTCAGGTCTTGGGCATCAGTCCTGCGTCCTGTGCGGCGGCCACTTCGCCATTGTCCAGCACGCCGTCGGCATTCACGTCCATGGCCGAAAACTCTTCGGCCTTGATTTCGGGAAAGGCGGCGTTGACCTCGTCCAGGGTCAGGATACCGTCGCCATTGGTATCAATCTGGGCTGCAGCAAAAGATGTGACGCTCAGGCCTGCAACGATGATTGTACTCAGCAATACAGTTTTCATGTTCACTCTCCGGTTTGGTTTTGAAAGGACGCGGGGTGCGCCCTTGGAACTAAGAACACGTGTCGTTGGATCGATGTCTTCCTCTTTTGTCCAGGCCCGCACAAACGCGCCAATGCCCGCCGATCCTGCGACCACACACACGCGAGGAGATGCCGAAAAAGGCCCAGAGATGAAGGTCGGCGGAAAAACTCCATCATTTCATGGGCTTTCGGCAAGTGCATGCTCAGGGTCAGGGTCAGGAGGTCGTCGCATCGTGCAACAGTAAAGACCGGCGCATTATTACAATGGTGGAGGGGGCCAGCCCCCGTCCTGCGGACTCCCCCGGAGTTTACTTGGCGAGATGAAGTTGGAGGTCAGGCCTGGGATTTGCGGGCAATCACGTGCCAGCCAAATGTTTGCAGTTCAGACGAGACGCGGGCCATGCGGGGGCCGTCCTGCCCTGCGATCATGCGGGCCAGGAGGCGGGCGATTTGCATCAGGATCGGGGTCAGGGGTTCTCGCCAGCCGGCGCCGAATTTCTTGCGCACCCGGGCCAGGCGGCCCAATTCCTGATCCATCACGTCAAAATAACCGCCGTTGGCCGTCAGTTCAGCAATCTCGAACCCCAGCCGTTCGAAATGCACCCGGTAAAAGTATTGCGAAAATCCTGTGCAATAATGGTACGGCGCAAAATGGGTGATCGAGTTGAACGGGGCGGTAATGATCATCCGCCCACCCGGTTTGGTCAGTCGCGCCATTTTTTCCAGAGCGCGCACCGGATCAACCACATGTTCCAGCACTTCGGAGCAGAACACCGTATCAAACTGGCGGTCCTCGGGGATATCATAAAGATCGCAGATGAAATCCAGACGGCTGGTATCCCAGCGCCCGGTATGCAGGCCAATCCCGTCGCCTGCCCCGTCATATTCGGCAATATCCTGCGCGAGATATTCCAGATGATCGCAATGAGGTTTATAGGCGCACTCCCCTGCCCCTACATCCAGCAGGCTGGACCCCTTGGGCAAGGCACGTAAGGTGGTTTCGATCCAGGTGTCACGTGCGGCGTGGTTTTTAATGCGGGCCATATCAGGGTCTTTCGGTGGCTTTCAACTTGGTTCGGGGTCTTGTCGCACAAAACAGGCGGGAAGGGCCAGACCTTCGTGCATTCTATTGGGTCGCATTTCCCTCAATTCCAGACAAAAAAACGGAGAGCCGAAGCCCTCCGTTAAGTTTCGCCGTTCAGGCTCAGTTAGTTTACCGCCCGTGTTTTTTTGCCTGCGGCCTGAACGTCGTCAGGGGCGAGCGCACCCGCCCCGTGGAAAGGTGGGAAGGACAGATACCCGCCCCACCCTATTCGTCGGGATCGAAAACCATGTTGGTTTTCAAACCCCTACACGTCAAAGTTGACGCGATAGTTTAGCTACACCCGCTGGTCCCGCCGCAAGTGTTGCATTTCATGCAGGTGCCGTTGCGCACCAATGTATAGTTGCCGCATTCGTTGCAGGCCTCGCCTTCATAGCCTTGCATCTTGGCCTTGACCCGGTCGTCCATAGCCATGACGCCCACAGCCTCGGTTGTAGATGTTGTCATCGTTACCGTCGTCGTCTCTGGCACCAATGTCTGCAAGGTTGCCACTGGATCCGCCGTCACCGCCAGCGCCGTGGCGCCGATGGATTGGCCGCCGTTCAACACCACCAATTCCTGCGGCATACGCTTGCGCAGATACCCGGTCGAGCTGATCTGTTTCAGCACCTGCAATGACCGTGATGCGGCATTTTCCGACATTTCCGAGATGTTGGACACGCCCTCTTCCTCGCCCCGGCCAACGGTGTCAAATGTCGCCCCTTCGGGTTTCACATGCGCCAGATCGGTGCGGTCAAGATAGGACACCGCCAATTCGCGAAAGATATAGTCAAGGATCGAGGTGGCATTCTTGATGCTGTCGTTGCCCTGCACCATGCCGGCCGGTTCGAACTTGGTGAAAGTAAAGGCATCGACAAACTCCTCAAGCGGCACGCCGTATTGCAGGCCAACCGAAATGGCGATGGCAAAGTTGTTCATCATCGCCCGGAAACCCGCACCTTCTTTGTGCATGTCGATGAAAATCTCGCCCAGTTGGCCGTCTTCATACTCGCCCGTGCGCAGGTACACCTTATGCCCGCCGACATTGGCCTTTTGGGTATAGCCTTTGCGCCGCTGTGGCATCTTTTCCCGGTGGCTCTTGATGATCTCTTTGACGATCACTTTTTCGACGATCTTTTCAGCCAGAACCACGGCCTTTTCCTGTTGGCTGCCCGATTCCAGTATCTCTGCCGCGTCGTCATCGTCTTCGATCAAAGCCGACGCCAATGGCTGGCTGAGTTTCGAACCATCCCGGTACAGCGCGTTGGCTTTGATGCCCAAGGACCAGCTAAGCTCGTATGCCTTCTGGCAATCCTCGATCGTGGCATTGTTGGGCATGTTAATCGTTTTGGAGATGGCACCCGAGATGAATGATTGCGCCGCCGCCATCATGGTGATGTGGCTGTTCACATTCAGGAACCGCTTGCCGGTTTTTCCACACGGATTGGCGCAATCAAAGATCGGGTAATGCGTGGCCTTCAGATGTGGCGCGCCTTCCAGTGTCATGGTGCCGCATACGTGGTTGTTTGCGGCGTCGATGTCAGCACGGGTAAAGCCGATGTGGCGCAGCAAATCAAAGCTCGGGTCGTTCAGCTTTGCCGTCGGAATGCCCAGTACATTTGTGCAGAACTCGGCCCCCAGGGTCCATTGGTTGAACACAAACCGGCAGTCAAACGCGCTTTCCAGCGCCGCGTCCACCTTTGACAGCTCATTGGGGCCAAAGCCTTTTGCCGTCAACGCGGTGTGGTTGATCCCCGGTGCATTGCCAAGTGAGCCGTGGCCGACCGCATAAGCGATGATTTCTTCAATATGCGCGCTGGAATAGCCCAGACCTTCAAGTGCGGCTGGCACCGAGCGGTTGATGATCTTGAAATACCCGCCGCCCGCCAGCTTCTTGAACTTGACCAATGCAAAGTCCGGTTCAATGCCTGTGGTGTCGCAATCCATCACCAACCCGATGGTGCCAGTGGGGGCAATCACCGAGGTCTGTGCGTTGCGATACCCATGCGCCTCGCCCAAGGCCAGCGCCTCGTCCCAGGCCGACATGGACAGCTTGACCAACTGCGGTGTCGGGCAATTGGCGTGATCCAAAGGCACCGGTTTAACGCTTAGGCCGACATAACCGTCAGTTGCGCCATACGCCGCGTTGCGATGGTTGCGGATCACCCGCAACATGTTGTCTTTGTTCAGGCTATAACCTTCAAACGGGCCCAGTTCCTTGGCCATCTCAGCCGAAGTGGCATAAGACACGCCGGTCAGGATTGCCGTCAAAGCACCACACAACGCGCGGCCTTCGTCACTGTCATAGCTGTGCCCCAAATTCATCAGCAAGCCACCGATATTGGCATAGCCCAGACCCAAAGTGCGGAAATCATGCGACAATTGGGCAATCTCGCGCGATGGAAACTGCGCCATCATCACACTGATTTCCAGCGTTACAGTCCAAAGACGGGCCGCATGCATGTATTCCTCGGCCAGAAACTCGCCGTCCTTCAGGAACCGCAGCAGGTTAAGAGAGGCAAGGTTGCAGGCGGTATCATCCAGAAACATGTATTCCGAACAAGGGTTTGATCCGCGAATTTCACCGCTGGCCGGACAGGTATGCCATTCATTGACCGTATCGTGATATTGAATGCCCGGATCGGCGCAGGCCCAGGCGGCGTGGCCGACTTGTTCCCACAGATCGCGCGCCTTGATGGTCTTGGACACGGCCCCATCAGTGCGGTTGATCAACTGCCAGTCGGCGTCTTTTTCGACTGCGGTCAGGAACGCATTGGTCACCCGGATCGAATTGTTCGAATTCTGGCCCGAAACCGAGCTGTAGGCCTCGGAATCCCAATCGGTGTCATAGGTGGCAAATTCAATGCTGGTGTGGCCCTGACGCGCATAGTCCAAAACGCGTTTGATATAGGTCTCGGGGATCGCCACCTTTTTGGCCGCCCGGATGGCGGTTTTCAGTGCACCGTTCTTACCCGCGTCATAAGCATCGTCCTCGGCGCCGTCCCAGGTCCGAAGTGCGTCAAAGATACCGTTCAACATCTGTTCGTGCATCTTCGAGCCGGCGACAATGCTTGCCACCTTCTGTTCTTCGATGACTTTCCAGTTGATAAAATCCTCGATATCCGGGTGATCCGCGTCAACAATCACCATCTTGGCGGCGCGCCGTGTGGTGCCGCCCGATTTGATCGCGCCCGCAGCCCGGTCGCCAATCTTCAAGAATCCCATCAGCCCCGAGGATTTGCCCCCGCCCGACAAAGATTCTCCGGCCCCGCGCAGGTGGCTGAAATTGGTGCCCGTGCCGCTGCCGTATTTGAACAGGCGCGCCTCACGCACCCACAGGTCCATGATACCGCCGTCGTTGACCAGATCGTCCTTTACGCCCTGAATGAAACAGGCATGTGGCTGAGGCCGCTCATAGCTGGATTTGGATTCGGTCAGCTTGCCGGTCTTGTCATCCACATAATGATGCCCCTGGGCCGGCCCGTCGATGCCATACGCCCAGTGCAGTCCGGTATTGAACCACTGAGGCGAATTTGGCGCGGCCATCTGTGCCGCCAGCATGAACCGCATTTCATCGAAATACGCCCGAGCGTCTGCCTCTTTGGTGAAATATCCACCCTTCCAGCCCCAATAGGCCCAGGCCCCGGCCAGCCGGTCAAACACCTGCTTGGACGACACTTCGCCGCCGGTATCCACATCAACCCCATCAGGAACCGAGCGCCACAGGAATTCCGGCACATCCTTTTCCGGCACTGGCTTTAACCGCTCAGGCACGCCCGCTTTGCGGAAATATTTCTGTGCGATCACGTCGCTGGCGACCTGACTCCACTTGGCGGGAACCTCGATCTCTTCCTGACGAAACACGATTGTGCCGTCGGGATTGCGAATCTCGGAAGTGGCCAGAACAAAGTCCAGCTCTGCATAGGCGTCCTGCCCGGCTTTGGTAAATTTACGTTCGATCTTCATCGTGCTGCCCCAGTACTTCATCTGTTCCAAATGGACCGATTGTATCGGCCCCCTACCTGCCGGATTTCAGCCTTTCCAGACTGTTGCCGACGGGACAGAAGAATCATCATCTTTCGCCCCAAAAGGGCAGTATCAGGCATGCGCGCCCGTGATGTTGTCAAAGATTCGACCATCCCAGACCGATCACTGCCCTCTGGCTATTCTCTACCAGATTTAGTGGCTGTCCGACCGGTTCATACTACTTGGCGTATTTAAGCATAGACCGTCAACGAAATTTTCACGAATTTTTAAAGATTTTTTTGTTGACTGGCTGGTGGACTTCCGCCGCAAAAAGGAAGGGTGATTCACCCACTTTGAGGTTAACCTTTTGGTAAGCTAGCCCACATGCGAATATTCCCGATTGTGCCAAAGGGGTTGCGGTCAGGTCTTAATCAGAATCGGTCCAGCCCGGAACCGCAACCAAGGGAATGAACGGCGAACAATTAACATCTTGCCCTTCAACCAACCCGTTGCAAAATAGACAATGGAACAGGCCGAGGGCAAGGCGGGTCAAATCAACCAATGTGTAATCTCTGAGTTTCTCAAAGCCGAACGGCAATCCCTTCTCGGGATCGCCGGATCAGATACCACGATCTGACCAAAGACTTTTAACTGGTCGGGGCGAGAAGATTCGAACTTCCGACCCCCTGTACCCAAAACAGGTGCGCTACCAGGCTGCGCCACGCCCCGAACCAAGGCCGTGACTAGACCAGTTTTTACGGCTTGAAAAGCCCCGATATGCATCAATTGGAATGATTTGCGTTTTTTCCACAATAAGCAGCGCCTTCAGCAAGGCCACGCTGCCGGACCATCGGTAAATGCCGGGTGACGCATCACGCTGCCGACCGTGACGCCATAACTTTTCGCCAGGCCGCCGTTAATTTCAAGAACCGCATAGACCTGTGTGCCGCCATCTATCTGCGTCAGATCTCCGGGAATCGCCTGGTGATGCACGCGGGTTATGCGCCCGGCCTTGTCAGCAAACAGCATATCCAGCGGGATCAGGGTGTTTTTCATCCAGAAACTGGCGATTCGCGGGGTTTCATAGATAAATAACATCCCCGCCCGGCGTGCCATCTGTTCCCGGTGCATAAGGCCCAGCGCTCGCTTTTGTGGTGTATCGGCGATTTCCACTGAAAATGCTGCCAATCCCCAGTCACCGCGCAAGGTGATGCGATCGGTGGCACAGGTTTCGGCCATCGTTTGACCCGCCCACAATAGGCAAATACCGATTAGAAGGGACCGCACCTAGACCTCTTCGTGACTGGGTGTATTGGTCGTAATAGAGATAATTTCGGCCGACGTTTCTATCAACGTATCCGTCGGTATCTCTATCGACGTCTCTGTGGGTGCCCCGTTGACAGCAAATTCCCAGGCCATGACTTCGGACGCCATCCGCCCGCGCTTGCCCTCAACAACCCGCATCGCCATTGCCTCACCCGGTTGCAGGTCGGCCAACCCGGATTGGCGCAGCACTTCGATATGCACAAAAACATCTTCTGAACTGCCAAACACATTGGCAAAGCCAAACCCCTTGCCCTTGTCGAACCATTTGATTCGCGCAGGCTCTAGCAGGGCATCGCCCAGCACGCCGTCCGCAAGCTCAGCAAAATCGCTCAGCACCGGTTCGCCGTCGCCTTCAGGTGCGGTGATCGAAACCACCTCGATCGCCTGAACCCCGCGATCGGTCTGATGGGTCACAATTTCGACCCGAGCGCCATCAGCGATGGAACTTTGGCCAAAATTACGTAATACATTGACATGCAAAAGGATATCCGGGCCGCCATCATCCGCCAGGACAAAGCCAAAGCCTTTACCCGGGTCAAACCATTTAACCAGACCATTCACATGGTACATACTGTTTAGATCTTCAGCCACAACAACCCCAATTCACTGTGCTTGAAACTTGTACAATTGTTAATCTGCGCGATCTTACCCCCTAAATTCAAGCGCAATCGCAATTGTGTCATAGCAAAGTCACCTTTTGCGTGTCCCGAATGATGCGCGCGCAGGGTTACGGATTAAGTCGTTCGACCTGCCAAGGCGCATTTTCGCCCCTACGGGTCCATCTGAACCGATCATGCAACCGATGCGCCCCGTCAGCCCAGAATTCGATCTCGGTCGGGATCAGCCTGTAGCCACCCCAATGCGGCGGACGCGACGGGGCCAGCCCGTGTTGCACAGTGATCTTGGCCACTTTTGCCACCAATGCGGCCCGGCTGGTCAATGGGCTGGACTGGTCCGAGGCCCAGGCGCCAAGGCGACTTTTGAGCGAGCGGGAGGCGTAATATTCGTCCGCCTGGGGCCCGTCTTCGCGCGTTATGTCACCACGCACCCGTATCTGGCGGCGCAGCGATTTCCAGTGCATGACAAAGGCAGCCTTGCCGGAATGGTCCAGTTCCCGCGCCTTGGCCGAGATGTAATTGGTGTAGAAAACAAAAGCCCCCGCTTCGATTTCCTTTAACAGGACCATGCGCGCGTTGGGCAGGCCCGAAGCGTCGACCGTCGACAAAGCGATGGCGTTGGCGTCATTGGGCTCTGTCGCGTGCGCCTCATCCAGCCATGCTTGCGCCAGAACAAATGGATCGTCTCCTTTGAATTTTCCGTCTCGTTCTGACATGACGCTCCCCTTGGTTACCTTTGCAGGCTATTGCCGCCATGCGCACCATACAACCCCGATTTCGCGCGCCCACACCCTTGAAGCGGTTAAACCAATCGCCTAAAGGTCTTGCTTACATCACGCAGTATGGCTGGAGAACCTCATGTCAAATCAACTTATGACCGGCAAACGCGGTCTGATCATGGGGCTGGCCAATGAACGGTCCATCGCCTGGGGCATCGCGCAGGCCTGTGCCGACGCGGGCGCTGAACTGGCGTTTTCCTATCAGGGGGACGCGCTGAAAAAACGTGTCGGACCTTTGGCGGAACGCTTGGGCAGCGATATTGTCCTGCCGTGTGATGTAGGTGACGAGGCGTCGATGGACGCGCTGTTTGCGTCGTTGAAAGAACAATGGGGGCATCTGGATTTTGTGGTCCATGCCATCGGGTTCTCTGACAAGAACGAATTGCGTGGCCGCTATGTGGACACCAGCCGCGGCAATTTCCAGATGAGCATGGATATCTCGGTCTATTCCTTTACCGCCATCGTGCAACGGGCCGAAAAGATGATGAACGCGGGCGGGTCTTGCCTGACACTGACATATTACGGTGCCGAAAAGGTCATGCCACATTACAACGTCATGGGCGTGGCCAAGGCAGCGTTAGAAGCGTCGGTGCGATATCTGGCCGAAGATCTGGGCAAAGATGGTATCCGCGTCAACGCCATTTCCGCCGGACCGATCAAGACGCTGGCCGCCAGCGGCATTGGCGATTTTCGCTATATCATGAAATGGAACGAATATAACTCGCCCCTGCGCCGCAACGTGACGATTGATGACGTGGGGCGGTCGGCCTTGTATCTGCTGTCTGATCTGGGCAGCGGCGTGACGGGTGAAGTATTGCATGTGGACGCAGGCTATCACGCCATCGGCATGAAGGCGGTGGACGCGCCGGACATTACAAAAGGGTAAGATGCACCATGACTGACAACCGTTTGCCGCATGAAAAAGGCTTTCACATCAGCTGGGACCAAATCCACCGGGACAGCCGGGCGTTGGCCTGGCGACTGGACGGGCACGGGCCAAATGAAGGGGCCTGGAAGGCCGTCGTGGCGGTGACGCGCGGCGGTATGGCCCCGGCGATGATTGTTGCCCGCGAGTTGGATATTCGCACGGTCGATACCATCAGCATCAAATCATATGACCATCAGGCGCAATCAGACGCGGTTGTCCTGAAATCCCCGGATAGGGATCTGATGGGCGACGGCACCGGCATTTTGATCGTTGACGATCTGGTAGACAGTGGCAAAACCCTTGAAGTGGTGCGCAAGAGGTTCCCCAACGCGCATTTTGCCACGGTCTATGCCAAACCATTGGGCGAACCGATGGTGGACACATTTATCACCGGGGTTTCTCAGGACACCTGGATTTTCTTCCCCTGGGATATGGCCCTGCAATATGTCGAACCTTATCGTGGTACCGACTAGCGGTCTGAACGGGGTTTGACATGACACGCACAGCCGCCACATTCGCGCCCCCCGTGATGGAGGCCCGCCGCTGGCTGGATGGCGTCACTTTTGCGCCCGACCGCCCGCTGATCAATGTGTCCCAAGCCGCCCCGGTTGATCCACCACCGCAAGCGTTACGCGCGGCAATTGCTGAATTGGTGCTGACCAACGACGAGGCACATCTTTACGGCCCGGTTCTGGGCCTGCCGGAATTACGCGCCGAACTGGCGGCGCAATGCGACGCGCATTACGGCGCGGATATCGGCGCGGATCATGTCGCCATCACCTCGGGCTGCAATCAGGCGTTTGCCGCCACATTGTCGGCGATCACCGGTGAAGGGGATGAAGTTATCATTCCAACCCCTTGGTATTTCAACCATAAAATGTGGCTGGACATGATGGGGCTGGGGGCGGTTGCGCAGCCTACCGGGCCTGACCTTTTGCCCGACCCAGAACATACCAAATTTCTGATCACCCCGCGCACCCGCGCCATTGCACTGGTCAGCCCGAACAATCCCGGCGGTGTGGAATACCCTGCCGATCTGGTGATGGCGTTTTACCAGTTGGCGCGGGCCAACGGGCTAAAACTTATCCTCGACGAAACCTATCGTGATTTTGACAGCAGAACCGGAGCGCCACATGCGTTGTTCAGCGATCCCGACTGGTCCCAAACCCTGATCCACCTCTATTCCTTTTCCAAAGCGTACCGGCTGACCGGCCACCGGGTCGGCGCGATGATTACTGCCCCTGCCCTGTTGGCCGAGGCCGAGAAATTTCTTGATACCGTCGCGATCTGCCCCAATCAGATCGGCCAGCATGCTGCCCTGTGGGGCATGCAGAACCTGGCCGCGTGGCTGGCCGAACAGCGTGCCGAAATCCTCGACCGGCGCGCGACGATTGAACAGGGTTTCCCGGCATTGGCGGATCAGGGTTGGAAATTGATGGGCGCTGGCGCCTATTTCGCCTATATGCAACACCCGTTTGACATGGATTCCGACGCATTGGCACGGGCCTTGGTACGCGAGGCAGGGGTGTTATTATTGCCCGGAACAATGTTTACACCCCAAGGCGACGCAGGCGGAAAACGCCAGTTGCGCGTCGCTTTCGCCAATCTTGACCGCGCAGGCATCAAATCAATGTTCAACCGACTGGAAAACCTGCCTTTCTAAGCTTGCCCCCCTGCCATGCGCGTCGTAAACATGAGCCGCTAAAATCCGGCAATATGCCGATCTAGGGGGGCGATATGGCCGCAGGCGCAAAAACACTTTCAAAGACATTTGTCTGGATTCTTATGGGATTGCTGATCGCCGGTCTGGCCGGCTTTGGCGTTCTAAGTTCCGGCGGCACCATCCGCACGGTCGCCACAGTCGGCAACCAAACGATAAGCGTCGATGACTACGCCCGCGAATTGCAACGCCAGATCCGCTCAATCGAGGCCCAGACCGGCCAGCCGCTGCAAATGGAGCAGGCCCGCGCATTGGGCATTGACCAATCGGTTCTGTCGCGTCTGATCGGGCTGGCCTCGCTTGACAGCGAAGTGGTTGATCTTGG
>DAOUQK010000145.1 GCA_030625695.1 Paracoccaceae bacterium
GCCACAAGTCCCAGCTGCGCCCAGCCGGGGGGGTGCGGCAGGCCGTAAGACAGCACGAACATCGGGATCAGCACCATGGAAAGCCCCAGCACCAGCAACCCCATGAAGCCAAAGCTGGCAAGGATCATATGTACCAGCGCCAATCCCGCCGGATCGTCAAGATAGCCCGCAGAGATATTGCCGATCAGCGCCAGGGCGATCCCCACCACGCCCACAAGGGCAACCAATGCGCCCCAACCATGCGCGGCAACAATTGGCATGCTGCCCGCGCGGCGCAGGTTGTCTGCGGTCAACAGGGCAAACACCGCCAGCCCGGCACTGACCAGTCCGGCCCCGACGTTCAGTGTCACGGGGCCGGTGGTTGCCATGCCAAGGGCCAGCGCCGCAATGCCGGGCAACATCAGCCAGAAACTGAGCCGTGCGGGCCAGGTGCGGGCCAGCGGCCGGCGCGTCACCACCGGAAAAAGCTGATAACTGGCCCCCATGCCGGTCAGCGCCAGAACCCCCAGTGTCAACAGGTGGATGGCGGCCAGAACCGGGCCGGTGCCGCCGGTAAAGCCCGGCAGGTCAGCCGCACCAAAGAAAAGCGTTATCCACGCCAGCACGTGAAACCCGGTTGCCGTCAAGAAAAACCGGAACGGGATCGATACCGGCAGAAGGCGATCCTTGGCCCCGCCCAGAAAGGAACCGCCCATGCTCATGACGGGCGCTTCAGGATCAGGCGGATTTCGCCCGGATCACAGAGGACACTGGGGATTTTCTGGCAGGTCCAGCCGCGTTCGGCCAGTTCGGGGAACAGGTAGATCGGGTTGCGGTCGTGGTGAACTGTTACCGGCCCGGACTGACCGGGGCGTTCCAGATGACCAAGGATGGCGACCATCGGTTCGGGTGGCTCAAGTCCACGCACATCGACATGCAACCCGTCGCGTTCCTGCCAGAATGTGCCCGGCAGGCTGGTCATATCAGGGCGCGGGCCAGACGGGCGGACAGGGCCGACGCGGACAAGCGGCGGTAATGCGGCGCGATGGTGCTGGTGCGCTGGGGCGAGACCGCCTTTTGCACTAGCTTTTCCAGCGCCTTGAAGTAGCTATCGGGATCGTCGTCCTTACCCAGAGGGTCGGGCATGTCCACGCGCAGCGGCATGGAATTGGTGCCGGTTACGGCCAGCGCGAAATGCCGCGCGCCGCTGGCATCTGTCCGGCAGGCCACTGCCACGCCGGCCAGGGGAAAGTCGACCGCGCCGCGCACCCGGATCTTGTCATAGGCCGATGCCGCATCGGTGGGCGGGATCTGTACAGCAATCACAATCTCGTCCTTTGTCAGGGTCAGATGATCGGCCCCGTCCTCGCGGTAGAGGTCGGCCAAGTCACATGACCTTACCCCGTCCGGCCCGGCAATTTCCACCTTTGCGCCAAACACAATCAATGCGGGGGCCAGATCGCCGCTGAACGCCGCCCGGCAGCGGTTGCCGTTGGGAGCCACATGGCAGATGTCGCCGCGATATTTCAGGCAGAAATCGTTGGATTTACGCCACCAGTGGCTTTGGTTGTAATACTGGCACCTTGTATCCAGACACAGGTTGCCGCCCAGCGTCGCCACTTCGCGGTGGTTCGGCCCGGCGATGGCATTTGCCGCCTGCGTGATGGCACTAAACGCCCCAGCGATGCCCGCATGTCCGGCCAGGTCGCGCAGGGTGACGCCGGCCCCGATGCGCAGGCCCTTGTCGTCCATGGTGATGGTTTTCAGGTCGGAAATCGCGCCCAGATCAACCAGAACATCGGGCGTTTCCAGCCCGCGCCGCATGTTGACGATCAGGTCGGTGCCGCCGGCGCACAGCCGGGTATTGGGCTGCGCGGTCAGTGCATTCAGCGCCTCGTCGAGCGACGTCGGACGGATCAGTTTGAAATCGGGCAGGGCCTCGCTCATATCAGGGCCTCCTTGTTACGTTTGGCCTTGCGCGCAGCCTTGCGCAGTTTGATCAGCGCCGCCAGTACCCGGTCGGGGGTCATGGGCAGGAAATTGGCGTCCAGCCCGGCCGCATCGGCCACAGCGTTGACAAGGGCAGGGGGGAAGCCCGACAGCGCGCCTTCGCCGGCTTCCTTGGCCCCGAACGGTCCCAGGGGATCAATGGTTTCGACGATCTGCACGTCGATATCGGGAGATTCGGCAATGGTCGGAAAGCGGTAGTCGAGGAAATTTGCGTGGCTGGGCAACCCGTCCTCGTAATGGGTTTCTTCGCACAGGCCCTGACCCAGCCCCATCCAAACCGAGCCTTCGATCTGTCCCTCAACTGCCAGCGGATTGATGGCAAAGCCGCAATCAAGCGCGGCCCAGACCTTGTGTACCTGTATCTGTCCGGTGTCGGCGTCGACTTCGACCTCGACCACTTGCGCGGCGTAGGAAAACCCCATGGTCGACCCGACCGCGCCGCCGCGATGACCGCCGCCCTGCGCCTTGATCGGGGTCGAAAACGTGCCTTTGACGGTGATTGTGCCTTCTTCGGCCAGCGCGGCGATTGCCACTTCCTGAAAGGTCAGAACCGACTGTGTGGCCCCGGCGACAAAGAATGTCTCGCCTTCGCATTCGATGTCATCGGGCGCGACTTCCAGCTTTTTGGCCGCCGCATTGACCAGTTTCTCGCGCAGGGCTTTGGCCGCTTCGATGGCGGCATTACCGACCATGAAGGTCACGCGGCTGGAGTATGACCCGTTGTCCTTGGGGGTAATAACGCTGTCATTGGTGACGACGCGTATACGGGCCATGTCGATGCTGAGGATTTCGGCGGCGGCAATGGCGACGATGGTGGTCGATCCCTGACCGATGTCGGATGCACCCGTAAGCACCGTCACAGACCCGTCAAAATCGAGCTTCATCGACACCACCGCGTGCGGCTCTCCGGTCCAGTGCACCGGCTTGGCGGCCCCGCTGACGTAGTGCGAACAGGCCATGCCCAACCCGCGACCGGCGGGCATATTGCCCTTGCGCGTGTCCCAGCCGCTGGCCGCGCGAACCTTGTCCAGACATTCGCCCAACCCGTAGGAATTGATCATCAGCCCGTTGGCGGTGAACATCGGTGCCTCAAGCAGGTTGGCGCGCCGTACCGCAAACGGATCCAGCCCCAGGTCGCGCGCCATGCGATCAAGGATGCATTCAAACGCGTGGCGCACGTCGACCGTGCCATGCCCGCGCATCGCCCCGCAGGGCGGCGTGTTGGTATAGACGCGATAGCCGTCATATTTGACGTTCGGAACGGTGTAGATGCCGTGCAGCAGCGCTCCGGCATAAAGGATCGTCACAAGGCCATAGCCGGCATAGGCCCCGCCGGCCATCACCACTTCGCAATCCACCGCCGTTATCTGCCCCGTCTTGGTCAGGCCGATCTTCAGGCTGACCTTGGTCTGGGGGCGCCCGCGATGAGTGACAAAGCTTTCTTCACGGGTCAGGCGCATCATCACCTTGGCACCGACCTTGCGGGCCAGCAGGGCAACGATGATTTCAAAGTTCAGCGTTTCGGTGCGGGCACCAAAGCCGCCGCCGACAAACGGTTTGACCACCCGGATCTGAGAGGAGTCCATGTCGAGGCAGCGCGCCAGCGTCAGGTGCACATAGAACGGCACCTGGCTGACTGTATGCAGCGTCAGGCGGTCGCGCTCCACGTCGTAGTCGGCCAGCGCCGCGTGCGGTTCAAGCTGGGCGTGGTTGATCTCGGCGCAGTCAAACACCTCTTCGCGGATCAGGTCGGCTTCGGCAAATCCGGCGGTGATGTCGCCAAAGCTGTGATGCACCTCGCGTTCCAGATTGCCGGGTTTGTTTTCATGCAATTGCACGGCGTCCGGCGCGCGCGAATCGGACGGGGTGTAATATGCGGGCAGCTCTTCTATCTGCACCTCGATCAGCTCCAGCGCACGTTCCGCTGTCGCCGCGTCGCGCGCCGCCACCGCCGCCAGCGGCTCTCCACGATAGCGCACGATGTCGCGGGCCATCGGGTATTCGTTCATGGCGATCGGGATCACCCCGTAGGTCAGCGCGCAATCGTCGCCGGTGACGATTGCCATCACCCCGTCCAGCGCCAGCGCTTTGGACGTGTCGATATTGACGATCCGTCCATGGCTGACCGGGGATCGCAGGATACGGCCGGTCAAAGCGTCGCGCCCATCCATGTCGGCGGTATAAATTGCCTGTCCGGTGACCTTTTCGATGCCGTCGATCAACGGCAGGGGCTGGCCCGCAGCACCGGTTCTGGTCGGGATGTTCATGGGTTTTCCCCCGCTTTTGCCGCCGCTTTCACGGATTGGATGATCTTTACATAGCCGGTACAGCGACACAGGTTGCCGCCAAGGGCCGTTTTGATTTCGTCCGTGTCGGGGTCGGGATTGGTGCGCAGCAGGCTGGTCGCGCTAAGGATCATGCCGGGTGTGCAGAACCCGCATTGAGTGCCGAGGTTTTCGTGGAACGCCCGTTGCAGCGCCGACAGGCGGCCCGCCTTTGCCTGACCTTCGATGGTCTCGACTTTGGTCCCTTCGCAACTGGCCGCCAGCGTGATGCAGGACAGGCGTGGGCGACCATCGACCAGCACCGTGCAGGCCCCACATTCGCCGCCGTCACAGCCCTTTTTGGCACCTGTCAGACCATGGGTGTCGCGCAGATAATCGATCAGCAGCGTGTTGCCGGCGATGGCGTCTTCTGTGGCCCGCCCGTTCAGGGTTAATGCGACAATCCGTTTCATCCAGTGACCTTTCTGGGGGTGTTTTGTGTTCAAACCAATATAATGGTACCGTTATACCTAATTATGCACTAGAGTACAGATGCAAGGTAAAAATGACGCAAGTTGGTGCGCGCGATCTGCGTGAATGCGCCATGAGTGTTGGCTAAATCAGCAAGTAAAGGTATATCGTGACTGGACAATTTCGGACGTGATCGTCGGCCCGCATACCTGCGGGTGTTGTTGAAGGGGTCGAAGCTGAAATGAATGATACTGACAATGCAACGGATGGTTCGCCGGCTGGCAAGTTCCGCATCCGGCGGGCAAGTGCCGCCGATCTGGACAATGTTGTTGCGCTGGACGGGCGGATCACCGGGCATGATAAATCTGACTATTGGCGCGATATATTTGATCGCTATGCCACTAGGCGACTGGACCGGCGTTTCTTTCTGATAGCCGAAGCCAGCGAGGCCGGTGCCGAATTTCCTTTGATGGGTTTCATCGTTGGCGAGGTCCGCGTGTGGGAGTTCGGTTCGGAGCCATGCGGCTGGATATTCGCGTTTTCGGTTGAACCGGGCACCCGGCAGCAGGGCGTGGGAGAGGGCATGTTCAAGGCCATCTCGGGCCTGTTCCGGGACGCTGGCATGCGGACGATGCGCACGATGGTCGAACGCAGCAACCGCTTGCCGATGGCGTTTTTTCGTAGTGAAGGCATGGTGGCCGGCCCCTATATCCAACTGGAAGTCGAGATCGAGGACACGCTCGATGAAGTGGCGGGCGAGTAACAGGTAAAAGGAATTCAGCGTTGCAGAAATCAAGCAGACTGGCGATTTACGCCCTTGTCGAGCTGGCCGCGAACCCGGACCGTCAGGTGTCCGTGTCGGAAATAGGCGAGAAATATCGCGTCTCGGCGCATCATTTGGCCAAGGTCATGCACACGCTGGGCCGGGCCGGACTGGTGCGTTCCATTCGCGGGGTCGGGGGCGGTTATAGCTTTAGCGGCAATGCCAAGCGCACCACGCTTCTGGATGTCATAGGGTTGTTCGAAAACACGTCGGGGGACTGTAAACTGGCCGACCCCAATGTCGCCACTCCGGTGGAATGGGTTCTGTTCGATGTAATGTGCGAGATTGACGATATCGCCAAGGCAACCTTTGGGGCGATCACCATTTCCACCATGCTGAAACAGACCAGGCGGCCCAGGAAATCGGCCCGCCTGCGCACTGCCTGAAACCGGTCAATCCGCCGGGATAACGGCCGTCGCCTCAAGCTCGACCTTGCCGGGATGGTCCAGAAGGTCCGAGACAAAGATCATGCTCATCGCCGGGTAATGGCGTCCCATCAGGGCCTGCCAGATACCGCCGAGTTTCTTGCGAACCGCAAGGTATTCGGGCTTGTCACAGCAATAGACCGTCATGCGGCAGATGTGATGCGGCGCACCGCCGCCAGTTGCCAGAACGGCCAATACGTTCTTCAGGGCTTGCTCGAACTGCGGTACAAGATCTTCGCTTTCAAATACCTGGTCTGCGTTCCAACCGACCTGACCGGCAATATAAAGCGTGTGACCTGACATTGGCACTTTGATGCCGTTGGAGTAGCCGATTGGCGGAGCCCAGCCTTCGGGAAGTAACGTCTGCATGAATTCTTCCTTTGCACAAAACTTATAATGGTATAACAGTACTACAATACTATTAAAGAAAATGAAAGCTGTACCGAAAGGCCATCTTAATGGGGACGCCCAGGGAATATAATGCCGCGCAGGACATGGTTGATCGCAATGTTGATCTGGGATTCGGGGGCAAAACCGCCTTTGCCGGTCCAAGCCGGTCCCTGACCTACCGCGAACTGCAAGGTGCCACCAACCGGATGGCCAATCTGCTGAGCGGGTTGCAAATCAGCCGCGAAACAAGGGTTGCGTTGCTGATGTTTGATACGGTCGACTACCCGGTCGCGTTCTGGGGTGCCATTCGCGCCGGTGTCATTCCGGTTTGTCTCAACACCCTGCTGACGACGGCGCAGTATGACTATATCCTGTCGGACTCCCGGGTCGAAGCGCTGTTTGTCGATGTGCAGCTTTTAGAGGTGGTGGCACCGCTGTTGGATCATCTGCCGTCGTTGCGTCACATCGTTGTGGTGGGAGGAAAGGCGGGCACATACCCGGAATTTCAGGTGCTGCTGGACGAGGCAGACGACAGCTTTGATACCGCCGCGACCTGCGCCGACGAAACCGCCTTTTGGCTGTATTCCTCGGGCTCGACGGGTGACCCAAAAGGTGTGCGGCATGTGCATAGCAGCCCGGTCTATGTGGCTGACAATTATGGTAAGAACATCCTTGGTATCGAACACGAAGACATCTGTTTCTCGGCGGCAAAGCTGTTCTTTGCCTATGGACTGGGCGCCGGAATGGCGATCCCCATGTCGGTCGGGGCGACCACAATCCTGCTACCGGGACAGCCATCCCCGGCGGCGGTTCTGGACATATTGCACCGCTTCAATCCAACTTTGTTCTTTGGGGTTCCCACACTTTACGCCGCAATGCTGGCGCATCCCGACTGTTTGCCGTGCAACAGCTCGGACAGTTTGCGGATCTGCATTTCCGCGGGCGAGGCCCTGCCTGAAGATATCGGCCATACTTGGCGTGCCCGTATGGGCATCGACATCCTTGATGGCATCGGCTCGACCGAAATGCTGCATGTGTTCCTGTCCAACCGCCCCGGAGACATCCGGTATGGCACATCGGGGCGTGAAATCCCCGGCTACCGGCTGCGACTAGTCGACGAGGATGGGCAGGACGTGGGCGAAGACGAGTTGGGTGAATTGCTGGTATCGGGCGGTTCGGCCGGAGAGGGATATTGGAACCAACGGGCCAAATCGCGCGCAACATTTGCCGGCGAATGGACCCATACGGGCGACAAATACACTCGCGACGCTGAAGGCTATTACCATTACTGTGGGCGAACCGACGATATGTTCAAGGTATCCGGGCGCTGGGTTTCCCCATTTGAGGTGGAGCAAGCACTTGTTTCGCACCCCGCCGTGCTGGAAGCCGCCGTTGTTGCGCACGAAGAAGGCGACGGGTTGATCAAGCCCAAGGCCTTTGTCGTGTTGCACGCCGGAACCGCGCAGGACGGTCTGTTTGAGATCCTCAAGGAACATGTGAAAACCACAGTAGGCCCCTGGAAATACCCCCGCTGGGTCGATTTTGTTGATGATCTGCCGAAAACGGCAACCGGCAAGATCCAGCGGTTCAGGTTGCGCGAATCCTGAAACCGGGTGTTGCATTAAAAGAGGTAATATAGTACGACTATACTTGTTTATACATTCCTAAACCCTACGAGGGACAACATGAGCAAAGAACTGTCTGTCGGTGCATCGAAAACCCGCTCGTTTCTGGTGGACCGGGACCGGACCATTGATTTCATGGGCGAAGAGGCGCGGGTTTACGCGACGCCGTCTTTGGTGCGCGACATCGAACACGCCTGCCGCGATTTGATATTCGAACACGTACCGGATGGCGAGGATTCGGTTGGAATGACCGTTACGGTGGCGCATCTTGCACCGACGCTTTTGGACATGGAGGTGACGGTCGTCGTCACCGTGACCGAGGTTGACGGGCGTAAAATTACCTTTGACGTCGAGGCGCGCGATCCGGTGGATACAATCTGCAAAGGTCGCCATGAACGGTTCGTCGTCAATGTCGAAAAGACCAAGCAACGACTGCTGGCAAAGGCGGCAAAAGTCAGGGATTCCTGAATGGAAC
>DAOUQK010000076.1 GCA_030625695.1 Paracoccaceae bacterium
GGAATATCGCCACCCCTGCCAGCGTGCCCGCAATTCCAGCGCCTTCTGGCAACAGATAGGCCGGGTTCAGTATCTGCATCGCCCCAAGGAACATCGCGTACATCGCAGGCGGCACAAGGGCCGCGCGAACCACCCACGGCAGACGGGCGCGCAAAGTGTCGGAAATCCCGCCGAACATCCGTGACATCCGGCCTGTGACTCCGCCCATCACCGGCAGATAGATCAGTGCCACCACCAGCGAAGCCGACAGCACGAAGATCAACGTCACCGGCAACATGCCCATGAACTGTCCGGGAACACCGGGCCAGAACAACATTGGCAGGAACGCGCACAGCGTGGTGGCAGTGGACGATACAATCGGCCAGAACATCCGCTGTGCGGCTTCTACATAGGCGTGCATCGGGCCGATGCCGTCCTTGATGCGTTTGTCGGCGTATTCCACCACCACAATCGCCCCATCGACCAGCATACCCACCGCCAAAATCAAGCCAAACATCACAATGTTTGAGATTGAAATGCCCATCAGCGCCAGCAACACGAAACACAACAGGAACGAGGTCGGAATGGCAAAACCCACCAGCAACGCCGCCCGACTGCCCAACGACGCCAGCACCACGATCATCACCAAGGCAATCGCCGTCAGAACCGACCCTTCGAGCTGGCGCACCATTGATCCAACCACCCGGCTTTGATCATTCGACGTGCCGACCTGTATCGCCACCTGTAACTCGGCTGGCCATTTGGTGCGCGCCTCGGCAACCGTTTCCTTGATCAGCGCCACAGTGTCGATCAGGTTAAAGCCTTTACGCTTGACCACCTGCAACGCCACCGTGGTTTCGCCGTCAAACCGCGCCGTGCCTCTGCGATCCTCGAAGGTAAAGTTGATCTCGGCCAACTCACCCAATGTCACCACCCGGTTGCCGTTGACCTTGACCGGCAGGTTATAAACGTCGCGTGGCTCATCAAACGACGACGGGATTTTGATCGAGTTTCTGCCCTGTTCGGTGTCAATTTCGCCCGCGGCGATCAACTGGTTATTGTTCTGCACTACGCTGATCAGTTCCGTCGCCGTGACGTTGTAGGATTCAAGACGCAGCGGGTCGATAATCACCTCAAGCATCTCATCGCGGTTACCGGCGATCCCGGCTTCAAGCACCGCGTCCAGACTCTCAAGATCGTCCTGCAAATCCTTGGCAATGCGGGCCATTGTCCGTTCCGGCACGGCACCGGTCAGGTTGACAATGACGATTGGGAATTCCGAGAAATTGATCTCGGATATGGTATATTGATCGGCCCCGTCCGGAAATTCGCTCTGCGCGGTGTTCATGGCGTCGCGCACGTCGGCCATCACCGCCGTCTTGTCCCAGCCGAATTCGAACTCGATATAAATCGCGGCATAGTTTTCCGCCGCCGTGGACGACATCTTTTTCAGCCCGTCCAGATCGGCCAGTTCGGTTTCCATCACCTTGACCAAAAGGCTTTCGCTGTCTTGCGCCGAAATGCCGGGGAAGGGGACCGAGATGATCAGGCCGGGGATCTGAATGTCCGGCTCGCCCTCTTTTGGCAGGACCGAATAGGCAAAGCCGCCAACCAGTATCGAAATGGCGATGAACGCCAGAATCATCCGGGCGCGCGATGCCGCCCAGGCGACAACACCAATCATTCGCTGATCTCGCGAAAGGTCGGCCTGACTTCGACGCCAGCGGTGACAAAATCCTGGCCCACAACAATGACATCCACCGTATCCGGCAGACCGGACACCCAGATACCGTCAATATCGTCGCGCACCAGTTCAATCGGCATGAACGCCACGATGTTGCCATCGCCAACAATCCGCACACCGATTTTGCCGTCATTGTTCAGGGTCAGCGCCGATTGGTTAAGGCGGTGCGCCCGCGCGCCATCCGCCGCCACCAGAATCGCTGCTGTCTGCCCGTCACGAATGGCCAGTTCCGGATTGGGCACGGTAATTTCAACCTCAAACGTGCGGGTGGTCATGTCGGCGCTGCGTGACAGATACGTCACCCGCCCCTGCACCCGCGCCCCCGAGGCCAGTTCGGCCCCCGCCAACGCCCCCACCTTGACCCGGTCCACATCCGATTCCGGCACGTATCCAACCAGCTTGATCGGGTCCAGCTGAATAACCGTGGCGCACAGTGATCCGGGCTGCATCAGACTGCCCAGTTCGGCGGCGTCGGATTCCAGCAAGCCCTTGAAGGGGGCGGTGATAACCAACCGGTCCATATCCTTTTGCGCCGCCGCAACCGTGGCAATCGCCGCTTCGATCCCTGATTTTGTGGCTTCCAACCCGGACTCGGCAGATTTGATTGACGCTTGGGCGGCGGCAACCGTGGCTTCGGTTGATTTCAGCCGGGTTTCCGAGGTATAGCCGCCCTTGACCAGCTTCACCGCCGCGTTCCAGATGATTGTCGCTTCGCTCAGGCGGGCAATGGCCTCTTGCAGCTTGGCTTCGGACTCCGGCACCCGACTCTTTGCTTCGCTCAGGCGTGCACGGGCTTCGGCCAGGCGCGCTTCGCGCGAACCGGGATCAAGACGGCAAAGAATATCACCGCGTTCAACAAATGACCCTTTGCGCAAAGGCTCCGAGATCACCACCGCCGCCACCTCGGACCGCACCTCGACCTGACGTGCGGCTTCGGTCTGACCCCGCAGCACCACCGCGCTGTCAATGGTCTGGGCGACGCTGTGCAGCACAACCACGCCGATTTTGGCCTCATCACTGGCCCTCGCGGCCCTCGAAGATGTGGAACCCAAAGTAGCCGCGTCATCGGTCTCCGAGGCCTCAGCCACCCCATCACCGCGCGCAAACGCCAGCAAAGCATCGCGTTCGAACACGGCCAGATACATCACTCCGGTCACCAGAAGTGCCGTAATCAAAGGTACTATCCGCATGATGCGTCTCTTTCGTTCGTCTGTCCGCTCGTCTGGCAGGCCGTTGAAACAGCGCCAGGTTTCCCGTTCCGCCCCGCTCAGCACCGGACTTGGCTGGGTTTCACATAAGGTACATATAGGTGTTGTCCATACTAAACTAACCAGTTCAGAATAGTTTTTTTTACTATTTTGTTCAAGAGGCGGGGCTTACCGGGCATCAGCACGTCTTGGCTTGTGGTAAAAGTCAGGTTAATAGGGGGGAAACCGGCCCTGAATCTGGGTCAAATGGCGTTATAAGGGTACCGGATGAGCGATACAGACACATTCATCGATGAAGTCAACGAAGAGGTCCGGCGCGACAACCTGTTCAAAATGATGAAACGCTATGGCTGGATTCCCGTAGTGTTGATCCTGGCGATCGTTGGCGGGGCCGCGTATAACGAATATACCAAGGCCCAGACGCGCGGCGCTGCCGAAATGCTGGGTGATAATATTCTGGCGGCTTTGGCACAAAACGATGCGGCTGCGCGGGCCACAACGCTTGCGGGCCTTTCGGCCGAAACACCGGGCGGCGACGCGATCCTGCAATTTCTGGCCGCAACGGCGCAGGCCGAAGCGGGCGACACCGACAAGGCAATTGCCAGCCTGAACGCGGTTGCGCTAAACGGTGACGTGCCCGAGATTTATCGACAGATTGCCAGTTTCAAGGCGCTGACCCTGCAATCCGCGACCATGCCGGCCGCTGAACGCCGGTTGCAATTCGAAGCCCTGGCAAGGCCGGGCGCGCGGCTGCGTCTTCTGGCCGAAGAACAATTGGCCCTGATTGATATCTCGGAAGGGCAGGTTGACGCGGCATTGACCCGCCTGCAGGCGATATTGCAGGACGCCGAGATTGATAGAGGCTTGCAACAGCGCGTGTCGCAGGTGATTGTGGCATTAGGTGCAAAACCGGACGTCAGATCCGGCATTTGAGGATTGATCGCTGTGGACTGGCCCAATCAGCCGGGTTGTTCCGGGCGATCATATGACGATTTGGGTGATTTAGATGAGCGATACAGGCCATTTACACTTGCGTAATGTCGCGTCCGGGGTCCGCGCCGTATTGGCGTTATTTGGCTTGGGGACCTTGTTATTGCTTAGTGCATGCCAGGAAAAAGAACACATCCTGGTAGGGGTGCGCGAAGATATCCGATCCGAACAGTCCCCAAGCCGGGCAGTGGCGCAGGTTGGTGAAAACCGTTCCGTGGCGATCCGCCTGCCGGGCCAGCGCAGCAATGCCGACTGGGCGCAATCGTTTGGCACGTCTGGCCTGCGTGTGGCCCATCCCGCCTTGCAGAGCGCGCCACAACTGATCTGGTCGGTGCCGATTGGCACCGGTAACGCCAAGCGCGCGCGAATAACTGCCGATCCGGTGGTGGCAGGCGGTCTGATCTATACGCTGGACAGTGGCGCGCGGGTTTCCGGCGTTTCGACCAATGGCGTTGTGGTCTGGAGTAAAGAACTGCTGCCGGCAGCGGATGCGACCGGCGACGCCACGGGCGGCGGCATGGCGTATCATTCCGGCACACTTTATGTCTCGTCCGGGTTTGGGCTGTTAAGTGCGCTGGATGCCAAAACCGGCGCTATCCGCTGGCAACAACGGCTTGACGCCACTGGTAGCGGCCAACCATTGGTGGCCAACGGGTTGGTTTACCTTGTGGCCGGTGATGAGACCGGCTGGGCAATCGACGCCAAAACGGGCCGGGTCAAATGGAACATCAAAGCGTCCCCGGCAATTGCCAACGTGCTGGGCGCACCAGCACCGGCGCTTTCGGGCGATCTCGCGGTGTTTGCCTTTGGTTCGGGCGATCTGGTTGCTGCCTTCCGACGTGGCGGCGTTCAGCGCTGGTCGTCAAGTTTGGGCGGCGAGAGGTCGGGCATTGCCCGCTCGCGGGTCGGTGACATCACCGGTAGCCCGGTAGTGGTTGGCCGCCGGATTTACGTCGGTAACAATTCCGGGCGTACCATGGCGTTCGACACCTTCCTCGGCGATCGGATATGGACCGCTGCGCATGGCGCGCTTGGCCCGGTCTGGCCGGTTTCGGGCAGCTTGTTTCTGGTGGCGGATTCGGATCATCTGGTGCGGCTGAATGCGCAGGATGGCAGCACAATCTGGGCGGTTGACCTGCCCAGCAATATCAAGGATCGCCCACAAAAACGCGGGCCAACCCACGCGCAATTCGGGCCCGTAGTGGCCGGCGGGCGGGTGATTGTGCCGTCAGGCGACGGGCTGATCCGGTTCTTTGCCCCCGAAGACGGCACGCTGGCGCATTCGGTGGCAATCCCCGGTGGTGCCGCCACTGGCCCGGTTGTGGCAGGCAAAACGCTGTATGTAGTTGGCGCAGACGGGCAATTGCACGCTTTCCGTTAGGCCGGGGATGGTTTAAGGGAACGACTCATACCAGATAAAGAGCCGATCTCATGTCCTTCACCCTCGCCATTGTGGGCCGCCCTAATGTGGGCAAATCCACCCTGTTCAACCGTCTTGTCGGCAAACGTCTGGCCCTGGTCGACGACCAACCGGGTGTGACCCGTGACCTGCGCGAAGGGGCTGCACGACTAGGTGACCTGCGCTTTACCGTGATTGACACGGCCGGCCTGGAAGAGGTGACGGACGACAGCCTGCAAGGCCGTATGCGCCGTTTGACCGAGCGCGCGGTTGATATGGCCGATATCTGCCTGTTCATGATCGACGCACGCGCTGGGGTCACCCCCACCGATCAGGTGTTTGCGCAAATCCTGCGCAAACGGTCGGCGCATGTGATTCTGGCGGCGAACAAGGCCGAAGGCCGCGCCGCTGATGTCGGGGTGAATGAGGCCTATTCGCTGGGTCTGGGTGAACCGATTGCCCTCTCGGCGGAACACGGCGAAGGCTTGAATGACCTCTATTCCCAATTGATGCCGATCGCCGACACGTTTGCCGCCAGTGAGGCAGATGCCGATGACGGCGCACCTGAAATTGACGTCACCCTTGATGAAGACGATGACGATATCACGTTTGTCCTGCCCACCAACGCCAAACCCCTGCAAGTCGCCGTCGTGGGTCGACCCAACGCGGGCAAATCCACTCTGATCAACCAGATCATTGGCGAAGACCGTTTGTTGACCGGCCCCGAGGCCGGGATCACCCGCGATGCCATTTCCCTGCGCACTACATGGGGGGAAACCCCAATGCGCATCTTTGACACGGCTGGCATGCGGCGTAAGGCCAAAGTGCAGGAGAAGCTGGAAAAGCTTTCGGTCAGTGATGGCCTTCGGGCGGTCAAGTTCGCCGAAGTTGTGGTGGTCCTGCTGGACGCTGCAATCCCGTTTGAACAACAGGACCTGCGGATTGCCGATCTGGCCGAACGCGAAGGCCGCGCGGTGGTGCTGGCGGTCAATAAATGGGACATTGAACCGGAAAAACAGGCGAAACTACGCGACTTGCGCGAAAGCTTTGAACGTTTGCTGCCGCAATTGCGCGGCGCGCCCCTTGTAACAGTGTCGGCCAAAACCGGCAAAGGTCTGGACCGGTTGCAGGCCGCCATTATGTCAGCCTATGAGGTCTGGAACCGCCGCATTCCGACGGCGGCCCTGAACCGCTGGCTGACCGGCATGCTGGAACAGCACCCACCGCCCGCACCCCAGGGTAAACGCATCAAGATGCGCTATATGACCCAGGTAAAGGCCCGCCCACCGGGGTTTGTTGTCATGTGTTCGCATCCCGATAAAACCCCCGACAGCTATTCGCGCTATCTGGTCAACGGCCTGCGCGTGGATTTCGATATGCCGGGCACGCCGATCCGCCTGTTTTTGCGGTCCCAGTCCGACAAGAACCCCTATCAGAACCGCAAGAAAAGCGGGCCGTCCAAGTTGCGCAAGCATACGCATGGGCACCGCACGGACCGTTAGCGGCCGAGGCTCAAGCCCACCCTACGGAACACCTTAACACCCCAAGATGCTGCAAAAGGTATGGAATCCCTGTATTGCCGTGTCACACAATCAATGAGAGTCTTTTTGCATCTGGATTGATTCCTGCAAAAGGATACACCTCATGAAACGCATCGTCATATTCTGCGACGGCACTTGGAATTCTCCCGCTATCAACCAGCCCACCCATGTGCATCGGCTCTCCCAGGCGGTCGCCAACGACACCACCCAACTGGTCAAATATTTCTCGGGCGTGGGCACCGGCGGGCAGATCAATACCTTCCTGACCAACGCCCTCAACAAAATTGGCGGCGGCGCGTTTGGCTGGGGCTTGCGGCACAAGATCCTGGATGCGTATGAGTTTGTATCCAGGCATTATGACCCGGGCGACGAAATCCTGATCTTCGGCTTTTCGCGCGGCGCCTATACCGCCCGCTCATTGGCCGGAATGATCCGCAAATGCGGCCTTATGGCTCGCGTGTCCGGCTCAAACCGACGTAAAGCCTGGGGTCTGTATAAACTGGCCGGCGACCAAAACCACCCCGACCTGCCGCATATCCATGCGCAGCGCAAAGCCCTGTCACCCCGCTTTGCCACCTCGCAAAAGGACCTCACCGAACGGGGCAACGACGGGTCCTCCATGGTCAGGATCAGCTATCTTGGCATCTGGGACACGGTTGGCGCGCTTGGCATTCCGGTGCCTCTGTTTGGCCTGATCGCCAGGGCCTGGAATTCAAAGTACGAATTCCATGACACCAACCTGTCCAGCATGATCCACTCCGCCCGCCACGCCCTGGCCCTGGACGAACGGCGCAAGATGTTCCTGCCCACGGTCTGGCGCAACCTCGACAAGACACCAACCGCGCCCGGCCTGAACAATGGCGATACGTCAGACAATCGCCCCTTTCAACAGGTTTGGTTTGTTGGCGATCACGGTATGGTCGGCGGCTCTGGCGAAACCCGGGGCCTGACCTCGATCACCCTTGCATGGCTGGCCGAGGGTGCCACAAAGGTCGGCATGGAAATGAACCCTGCTATAATTCTGCTGGACGCCGCCCCCGACCCACTTGCCACCGGACCAGAGCAGCATGAGCACAATCTGTTTGATCGCCTCGCCCCGGACCTTATGGGCTGGCGGTCTGGCGTCAAAGCGCCCCATACCATCCACCCAAGCGTGCAAACCCGAATAGATGGTTCACCCAGCTATAATCCGCCATCCTTACATTGAACTTTGGGTTAATTTCGGGCAGGTTGGCGGCGAACAACCCAAATCCTGCCGGGGGCGATTAGCCTATGACCATGGACCTCAGAACATATACCCGCCAATTTGCCGTACGTGACAACAAAACGGCAATGATCAGCTTTGGCACAACCTTTGCCGTGTATTTCGGGGCATTGTGGGTGGCCATCGCCTTTGCCGACCTTTGGTATGTGATGATCCCGTTTGGTCTGATGCACGGGCTTGCGGCGGTGCGCCTGTACGTGTTGCAACATGACACCGGCCATCAGTCGCTGTTCGAAACCAAGTTGCAGAACGAAATTGCCGGCAACCTTTTGTCGCCGTTCACCTTTGCCCCGTTTGAAGTGATGAAGCAGAACCACAACCTGCACCACGCTAATATCGGCAATCTGGAACACCGCGAAACTGGCGAAATCAACACCATGACGGTGAATGAATGGCGCCGCGCCGGGTTCCTTGAACGCCTGTTTTATCGCCTCTATCGCAATCCTTTTATATTGATCCCGCTGGGGTCATTGTTCACCTATTTCATCCGCTACCGCTGGCCGAAAAACACCACAAGGTTTGGCGTCACCGGCGTTCTGCTGCACAATCTGGCCGTCGCCGGGTTTATCGCTGTGCTGTACCTGCTGGCCGGATGGACCGGCGTGTCGGTCTGGTTTGTTTTCTCAGCAATCGGCGGCATGTTCGGCGTGTTCCTGGTCTACCTGCAACACAATTTCGAAGACACCTATTGGGACCGCCGCCCCGATCTCGACCCACAAATCGCCGCCCTTCAGGGGTCGTCCTGTCTGGATTTCGGCGAATGGTTCGACATCATGGTGGCCTGCATCTCGCTGCACGACATCCACCATTTCAATGCCCGCATTCCCAGCTACCGCCTGCGCGAATGCCACTATGGCTTACCGGCCGAATTCGCTCCCCGCCGCATCAAGTTCCCCGAGGCGGTGGCGGCCCTGAAACTGAAACTCTGGGATGAAGACCTGGGCCGTTTGGTGCCGTTTCCCAAGGGCGAACGTGGTTCCGGGACAGGACTGCCCGAGGCGGGATAGCGAAAGCCTGCGTAAAGTAACGCAATTGGGTCACAATAGGGATTACTGGATTTGTTACAATGACGGCGTCTTGTTGGCTATTGCAATGTAACAGCCGGAACCCTCTATATTTGCTGGGGCAACGAGCATGAACCACTACACATGAATAAACTTGGAAGTGATTGACCTGAAACCAATTCAGGACTTCAGTCAGACCATTCTGACTTTACAAATCCCTCTATAACCCCTGTTCGAACCTTAACGTCCTTTTGGGTCCATTTTTTGCACTTTGCAATTCCTCGACCAACTTTGATGGTACCACGTAGCCCCGATTCAATATATCTTTCCGCTTTGTCGGAAGGTGACTTATTCTTGAGAGAGGAATTTACTTTGGGCGGCAGCATCGTCAGGTTACCGATATTATGTATGTAGGAAAGATTGCTGCTTTGCGGAGCGATATGCTCAATGGACTTGGACGGATCGTCACTCCAGATTTTTGCCCATTGAACAGAATTGATTTCCTCCCCCGCTTCCTGAGCTATGCCCGAAAGTTGACGGGGCGGCCACTTTTTACCGCCCCGTCAACTTTCAGCTATAACTCGTCGCGATGATAGTCAGGTGCTTAGGCAGTAATTTTGTAGCTTTAAGCTACTTCCCTCCTTGCATTCATTGTAGCTTTAAGTTACAATGCGGGCGTGAAACAGGTTACTTATCAGCCCGCCGCCCGCAAGTCGCTTCGCAAGATGCCAGCAAACATCGCTCGCCGGATTGTCAGCAAGATCGACGCATACGCGGCTGACCCTGCATCGCAAGCGAGCAACGTCAAAGCTCTGAAAGGCACTGACGCTATCCGCCTGAGGGTAGGCGACTGGCGCGTTGTGATGATCGAAACAGAAGTGATCGACGTAATTAAGATTGCCCCTCGTGGCGGCGTGTATTGAGAAAGGAACGCGACATGAATGATATGATTACTATCCCAAAAGATGAGTACGACCGTCTTGTGTCAGATGCCGAAGACCTTGCGGATTTGCGCGCCGTTGAAGATTACCGTGCAAATCCTGGCGAAAGTGTTCCCACTGACTTCATTCGCAAGATGCTGGATGGTGAAAGCCAACTGCGCCTATGGCGTGACCATCGCGGGCTAACCCAGCAAGCGCTGGCCGATGCGACTGGCGTGAACCGGGTGCAGATTTCCCAGATTGAAAAGGGCAACAAAACCGGCTCTGTTGAGACGTTGAAAAGCCTGGCCGTCGCCTTGAAAATCACCGTCGATGATCTAATCGACTAACTCCCCCCATCGACGCAAACCTGGCTCTGATCTGATCAGACACTTTCTTGCGCTGTTCGCCCTGGTCAACGCCCCAGGGCGACGAAACCCGCTTTTCGCTATATTCGGACTGCGCCGACGCATAAACCATGCGACGTGGTAATCAGCACGTCACAATTCCAAGGACTTAGGCGCGTTTCCATATTGCTCATCCAATCCCGCAAGCAAGAATGGCTCAGATTAACCGACCCCATGCCCGTTGAGCTACCCCCGAAATTCGGACACTGACGTAAGCTTCAATTTGTTGTCTGTTGATCTTCAATACAAAGGAGATTGACGATGTCGAAACGAAAACAACACCATCCAGAGTTTAAGGCCAAAGTCGCGTTAGAGGCACTGAAGGCGAAGAGACGGTGTCCGAACTTGCCAGCCGGTTTCGCCCCAATCAGGTCTGGTGTCCAGACATAACCTACTTACCGATGAGAAAAGGCTTCCTTTATCTGGTGGCTATCATGGACTGGCACACGCGCAAAGTTCTGGCGTGGCGCATATCGCCGGACGGACACTGGCTTGTTGGCGCGTGGCGAAGTCAAATGCTCACATGGGTTTTGAAGAGTTGCGCCGCTGTCAGCCAGAAGTTCACGAATGTACCAGCGAAAGACACGTCTAATCATTAGCAATTCGTCCCGACAGGTCGTTGTCGAGACCTCTCCCAACCTAGGGAAACTCTGAACAATGCGCCAATTTCCGTGCTATAATTTTAGCAGTACTTACGGGGGGTTGGCATTGAAACAGCAGAGTTTTTCGTCGCTGGATTATGCGCACAAGAAGAAGCGCACGAAGCGAGAGCTTTTTCTTGGCGAGATGGAGGCGGTGGTGCCCTGGTCCCGGCTGGAAGCGTTGATTTCGCCGTATTACACCAAGCCTCGCAAGGGTCGTCCACAGATGCCCCTTGCCGTCATGCTCAGGATATATTTTCTGCAACAATGGTATGGGCTCTCCGATCCGGGAGCCGAGGAGGCGCTCTATGACATGCGTTCGATGCGCGATTTTGCCGGGCTGGATTTGGGGCACGATCCGATCCCTGATGAAACCACGATCCTGAACTTTCGCCATCTTCTGGAAAAGAACGGCTTGACCGAGGCGCTGTTTGGCGCGGTCAAATCCTACCTGAAAGAACGCGCGCTTCTGCTGCGCGGCGGTACGATCATGGACGCCACCTTGATCAAGGCACCGCCCTCGACCAAGAACGAGGTCGGCAAGCGTGATCCTGATATGAGCCAGTCAAAGAAGGGTAATCAGTGGTATTTCGGGATGAAAACCCATATCGGCGTGGACGCCAAAAGTGGGTTGATCCACACGGTGAAGACTACCACGGGCAAGGTCCATGACGCGAAACTGACCGACGATCTTATCCGCCCGGACGACACGATCATATTCGGCGACAAAGGCTACGTCAGCGACAAGCGCAAGCGGGCG
>DAOUQK010000231.1 GCA_030625695.1 Paracoccaceae bacterium
ATGATCGCCGCCGCGCATCAGCATATGTTGCTCGCCCGCTGCGATGGCAATGCCGCCTTCGATCTCCATCATTTTCATGACACCGTTGGCGTCTTCCATATGAGTGTGCAGTTCAACCTTTTTGGCTATGCTCGCCTGCGCACCGATCAGCCGGTCATCCTCGGTTCCGGTATTTTTCAGCACCATGAATGCCGCCCCGGAGGTCGACTTGGAGGTCGAGCTGCGCACGTAAGGGTCGTGGACCATGATGGTATCGCCGGCAAACGCGGCGCTGGATATAAACATTGCGGCCGCTGCTGCTGCCATGAGTTTGGATTTGAAAGACATTTTGCCTCTCCCTCTGTGTTTGTGTAATTGTCTGTATTTAGGGTGTTATTTTTGATTCAAACAGTCACAGGAGGGGCGCGTGCGCGTGCGTATTCCGGCCTTTGGGATATTCGCAGAACCGTCTGCTGTGCTGACAAATTCGCAGAGGTGATCGTTATTTTAAAGCCAAGGAACTGTGACTGTGCGGCTATGGTGCCCAAGTCCGTCAGCGCGCAGTCAGGGCAATAGATCGGTGGCCTGGTCGGGGTGCCGTTTTGATCTACATAAATCAGTGTCGGGCCGGTTCCGGTGCACAAGACCATTTGCCCGGCAGGTCCCGAGGCCCCACGCGCCACGGCCATGGCCTGAGAGGTCAGAACCAGCATCAGCGCCAGAAAAGTCGCCAGACATATGCGTAACAATGATTTCATGTTGGTCGCGTTGTGAACCGACCGGGCAAGTGTTGCAAGGGCAAACGCAAAAACCGGCGCGAGGTGCGCCGGCTGGCTGCCCGAGGGCAATCTGTCTTGAAATAGCCGAACAGAGGTATCAGGCCGAAGCGGCGGCCTTGGCGATCTCTTTTTTGACTTTCAGCGCTGTGGTCGACAGCTCATCGTCCTTGGCTTTGGCCAGGAACGCGTCCAATCCACCACGGTGATCAACGCTGCGTAAGGCAGCGGCTGAAATCCGCATCTTGATACCCCGGCCGAGTGTTTCCGACTGCAAGGTTACATCATTCAGGTTCGGCAAAAACCGGCGACGGGTGCGGTTTTTGGCGTGGCTGACGTTATTGCCCGACATCGGGCCTTTTCCGGTCAATTCGCAACGGCGCGACATGGGATCATCCTATCTTTGGGTGGCGGGGCGTGGGCCCGGCCAAATCAAATGGGCGCGTACCATATGCTGCGCCCGCAAACTTGTTGGATGGCTTTAGGGGGAATCGCTGGGCGGGTCAAGGTGTTCGGGGCGGAAATGCAGGTGGAAAGGGTGGCAAACCGGTTGCCCGTTCCGGGCACGTTAATTACGCCTGTCCCGGACGGTGCCTCCGGCGGGGATATTTAACGACCAAAGATGATCAGGGTTGATCCAGATCGTCCAATATAGTGCTGGCCGCGGCGGAGGGGCTTATTGCGTTGTTTGCAACCTGATCGCCCAGATTATTGATCTGTGATTGGAGTGCAGGGTCGTCAAGGCGGGCGAGCAGGGCGTGGCGTAGTTCCTGTTTGAACCAAAAGCGCGCCTGGTCGGCGCGGCGTATGCTCCAAAAGCCATTATCGCGCCGCCAATCGGTCAGGGTTTGCATCTGCGTCCAAGCGTCTTGCAGCCCATCGTGTGTCAGGGCCGAAACCATCATCGCCTTGGGAAATCCTTGCGGGTCCTGCGGGCGTTTGCGCATCAGGCGCAACGCCCCAGCATAATCCGAACAAGTGCGCGTGGCCGCCGGTTTGAAATCACCGTCCGCTTTGTTGACAATGATCAGGTCGGCCATTTCCATGATGCCGCGTTTGACCCCTTGCAATTCATCGCCACCCGCCGGGGCCAACAACAGCACGAACAGGTCGCAAATTTCGGCCACCATGGTTTCGGACTGGCCTACGCCCACGGTTTCGATCAGCACCACGTCATATCCTGCCGCCTCGCACAGGGCCACCGCCTCGCGGGTGCGCCGTGCCACGCCGCCCAGATGGGTTTGGCTGGGCGAGGGCCGGATAAAGGCGTTTGGATCGCGGGCCAGCAGGTCCATCCGGGTTTTATCGCCCAGGATCGACCCGCCGGTGCGGGTTGAACTGGGGTCAACCGCCAGCACCGCTACTCTGAGCCCCTGTGCGGTCAGCATCAAACCAAAGCTTTCGATAAAGGTGGATTTGCCAACGCCGGGCGTGCCGGATAGCCCAATGCGCAAGGCCTGCCGGTTGGATTTTGCCACGCTTTCAAGCAACCTGTTTGCCAGGTCCCGGTGATCAGCACGCTGACTTTCCACCAGGGTAATGGCGCGCGCCAATGCGCGGCGTTCCGAGGCCAGTATGCGTTCGCTTAGGTCGGCGATATCCATAAGCGCACTCTTGCGTTTCTGCGTCACTTTTGTCCAGCCTCTAACCGCCCGCTGGACGCCGCGCGCGGCTTTGGCGATAAGCAGTCATGCGGTTTCATCTGCCCATAGACAATATTCTGCCCGACCTGATCGCCGCTTTGCGTGGGGCGGGCCGCGCCGTGTTGCAGGCTCCGCCCGGGGCCGGCAAAACCACGCGGGTGCCTCTGGCGATGCTCGAAGCCGGATTGACGCAGGGCCGTATTATCATGCTGGAACCCCGCCGTCTGGCGGCGCGTGCCGCCGCCGAGCGGATGGCCGTTACGTTGGGTGAAAAGCTCGGCCAGACCGTTGGCTATCGCATTCGCGGTGAATCGACGGTCGGCAGGCACACAAGGATTGAAGTGGTCACCGAAGGCATCCTGACCCGGATGCTGCAATCAGAACCTGACCTGCCCGGCGTAGGCGCAGTGATCTTTGACGAGTTTCACGAGCGATCCCTTAACGCCGACTTCGGTCTGGCCCTTTGTCTTGAGGTTGCAGGTGCTTTGCGTAACGACCTGATGCTTGTGGCTATGTCCGCCACCCTGGATGCAGGCCCGGTGGCCGTCCTGATGGCGGCCCCGTTGATCACCTCTGAGGGGCGCAGTTTCAAGGTCGAAACCCGCTGGCTAGACCGTCCTTTAGGCCCCAAGGTCTGGCGGGTTGATGCGCTGGTTGATCTGGTGACGCAGGCCGAGTTGGAAACCCGCAATATAGGCGGCGGCTTGTTGGTTTTCCTACCCGGAGAGGGCGAGATCAGGCGCGCCGAATCCGCCCTGACCCAGCGTTTGCCTGAAAACTGCGAGATACGCCCGCTTTATGGTGCGTTACCGTTTGCCGCCCAGCGCGCAGCAATTGCGCCGCTTAGTCAGGGGCGCAAAATCGTGCTGGCCACCTCCATCGCCGAAACTTCGCTGACAATAGAAGATATCCGCGTTGTGGTCGATGCAGGTCAGTCCCGGCGCGCCCGATTTGACCCTGGCTCTGGCATGTCGCGTCTGGTCACAGAACGGGTCACCCGCGCCGAAGCGACGCAACGGGCGGGGCGCGCCGGGCGGGTCGCGGACGGGATATGTTATCGCCTTTGGACCAAAGGCGAAGAGGGCGGCCAAAGCTCGTTTCCGCCGCCCGAGATTGCCGCCGCTGATCTGACCGGATTGGCGCTGGAACTGGCCTTGTGGGGCGCGCAGGACGGCGAGCTGAGTTTTCTCACGCCCCCCCCCGCCAAAGCCATGGACGAAGCGCGCGGTCTGTTGAAACTGCTTGGTGCTTTGGATGAAAATACCCGTATTACCGCCCATGGCCGCGCCCTTGCCGCTCTGCCGCTGCATCCACGTCTGGCGCATATGCTGATCCTTGGTGGCCCCAAGGCGGCCTCGCTTGCAGCATTGATGGGCGAGCGCGACCCGCTGCGCGGCGCACCAAGTGACCTAAGCTTGCGGCTTGACGCGCTGCGTGATCCCAAGAGGTTTGCGCATCCTTACGAGGTCAATCGCGCCACCGTTGAACGTATCCGCACCGAAGCCAAACGCTTGGCGTCGCGCACACGAAATACCGGCGTTGCCACAGACTTTGATGCCCAGCTTGACCCGGCCTCAATGGCTGCTCTCGCGTACCCTGACCGGATTGGTCAGCGCCGCAACGGCGAGGCCCCGCGTTTTGTCCTGTCCGGTGGCAAAGGCGCGGTTATGGGTGACAGCGACCCGCTGGCGGGTGCTGCGTTCATCGTCGCCACCGATCTTGATGGTAACCCACGTGAGGCCCGTATCCGACTGGCACTACAAATCTCTCTGGCGGGCATCCGGGCGTTATACAAAGACCAAATCCATTGGCACGACAGCTGTATCTGGTCCAAACGTGACCGGCGCGTCAATGCCCGGCGTCAGGAACAGTTTGGCGCCCTGGTGCTGGATGACCGCATTTGGAAAGACGCCCCGCCCGAAGCCGTATCATTGGCGATGCTGGAGGGCGTTCGCGACATTGGCCTGAACCTGAGTGGTGCGGCCCAACGTTTGGCCACGCGGGTCGAATTGCTGCGGGCGAATGGCGCGGACATGCCGGATTTCTCGCAACAAGGTCTGATGGAAAGTATTGAACATTGGCTTTTACCAATGCTTACAGGGGTACGCAGCGCCGCCGACTGGAAGCGTTTTGACCTCTTACCGACCCTCAAGGCGGCGCTGACATGGGGCCAAGGCCAACAGCTTGATCAACAGGTGCCACCTTGGTTTGTAACACCCCTGGGACGTAAAGTGGCGATTGATTACACCATGGAGGGCCCGCAAATATCCCTGCGCCTGCAGGAATTATTCGGCGTCACCCGGCATCCGCAGTCTGCGGGTGTGCCATTGACGATCACCCTGTTGTCACCGGCCCAGCGGGCCATTCAGGTCACCCGTGATCTGCCGGGTTTCTGGACCGGGTCTTACCGGGACGTGCGCAAGGACATGCGCGCGCAATATCCCAAACATCCCTGGCCCGAGGACCCGACTCGCGCTGACCCGACCTTGCGCGCCAAACGACGAAAATAGAATAAGTCCAACCCGCAATGTACTGACTTGTTGTCGTCATGCGTAGGGTGGGTGAAAACCCACGTTGCCTGCAGTTTCGACCGAGCATACGTGGGTTTTCACCCACCCTACGGATTATTTACACCTGCTTCGCGCCAATTCGCCAAACGCCTTATAGCGCAGCCACAGATCCTCGTCGCTGCGTTTGTCCGATTGGCGTACCACCTGTGCCTGATGCGGGTCGTCGAACCATTTGGCAACTTTACGCCGTTCTATAAGGTTCAGGTTGGCATTGGCCACCTTCTGAATGCAGGAACATAGTTGCGGTGAAGACGCCGTGCGATCGGCCTTACGGCAAGCCCGGTCAATCACCCCAATTCCCGCCAAGACTGGCGTGGCCGATGACAGGATGGCGACACTTAGCATCGCCAGAATTACGTTTTTCATTTTCACTGCCCCAAATTACCCCAGACAATCACAGAATCGGCGTCTGCCGCCCAATTGTGTCAAATTTGTGGTAATATGACGTAAACGACAGCTGCGATCAATATCCGCGTTTGTTGTGGCCGGGATTGGCTTGGGCGGGCCTGGACGGGCTTGGACGGGCCTGTTTTTGGCGCGGTTTTCGGGCCCGTCAGGTGTTACGCCTTCACGCCTTGACCAAACGGGCTAACCCATACATATCCCTGTGCATGACAGACCTATCACATATCCGCAATTTCTCGATCGTGGCGCATATCGACCACGGGAAATCCACCTTGGCCGACCGGCTGATTCAGGAAACCGGCACCGTCAAGGACCGGGACATGCAGGCGCAAATGCTTGACACCATGGATATCGAGCGGGAACGCGGTATCACCATCAAAGCCAACACTGTGCGGATCGAATATACCGCCGACAATGGCGAAGCTTATGTGCTGAACCTGATCGACACGCCGGGCCATGTGGATTTCGCCTACGAAGTCTCGCGCTCAATGCGCGCCGTCGAAGGGTCATTGCTGGTGGTGGACTCCTCGCAAGGGGTTGAGGCACAAACACTTGCAAACGTTTATCAGGCGATTGACGCCGATCACGACATTGTGCCGATCCTCAATAAGATCGACCTGCCCGCCTCTGATTGCGACCGGGTGGCCGAGCAGATCGAAGATGTGATCGGCATCGACGCCACTGGCGCCATTCGGGTCTCGGCGAAAACCGGCCAGGGTATCCACGAAACACTTGAGGCGATTGTCAACGAA
>DAOUQK010000228.1 GCA_030625695.1 Paracoccaceae bacterium
GGCTGGTCCGAGTCAACCGAAGGCGCGCGCAGCTGGGCCGATCTGCCTGCCGAAGCGATCAAATATGTGCGCCGGGTGGAAGAGCTGATCGGCTGTCCGGTGGCCCTGTTGTCAACCTCGCCCGAGCGTGAGGATACAATCCTTGTCACTGATCCATTCGCTGACTGATAAAAGGGCGATATCATGGGGATAGGTTCAAACCTGAGTTACAAGGCGCGGCGTCGCTGGTCACTGGTGATACTGCTGGTGGGCCTGCCGCTGTATGTCATTGCAGTGGTCACGGTGCTGAACCTGATTGGGCATCCACCGTTTCTGGTCGAATTGCTGGTTTATGTCGTCCTTGGGTTTGCCTGGATCGTACCGTTCAAATCGGTGTTTCGCGGTATCGGTCAGGCGGATCCGGATCAGGAGAGCCCGGATCATGCGGGTCCGGATGAGGACAAGCATTAGGCGCGCAGCCTTGGTCGCACGTCAGTCCATAAGGTAAATCTCGACCGGGTCATCAAAACCTTTGAAGTCACAGGTTACCGGGTGGGTCGTAATGCCAAGGGCAATTTGCCTGAACGCATTGGAACAAACCGTTTGCGCCCCGCGTTTTGAGGCTTCGTCCAGCATTCTGGAGGCCAGATTTACGCTTGGCCCGATAGCGGTGAAATCCAACCGGTTGCCACTGCCGATATTGCCAAAGAAAACTTCGCCTATGTGCAGCGATGCCCGAAATTCCAACGCCGGCCCGGCGTCGTCCTGTGCCAGTTCCTTGCGCGCTTGCGCTACGGAATCGATGGCGCCGCTTGCTGCTGCTTCTTGCGCGGTCAGATCATCGGGAGTCGGGAAAATCACCAAAACCCCGTCACCCAGGAATTTCAGGATTTCACCGTTGTTGCGGCTAACGGCGGCGTCAATGGCGCCGTAAAAGTGGTTGAGCACCTTCAGGACATCCTCGGAACGGGATGTATTTGACAGTGCGGTAAACCCGGTGATGTCGGCAAACATGATGACAGCGGAAATTGTTTCGCCGTCGCCCAGGACAATTTTACCGTTCAGAACTTTCTTGCTGGTCTCTTCGCCGACATAGGTGGCCAGGGTGATTTGTTTGTCAAACCGTTCGGTAAAATACTCTTTCATGCGGGCAATAGGCGACTGTATCCGGCGCAGGGCGGTTATCTGATCGCCGTCGAACCCGCCGTCTTTTTTGGTGCCAAACTCAACGCAGCCTGTCACTGTTCCGTCGAAGTTGAACAAAGGCAACAAAAGAACACCAGTGAAACCTGCATTTAAGAATTCCTGACGATAATCGGAGGTTGTCTCGGGGTCGTTGGCGTCAAAGTGATAATGGATGGCTCTCTTGGTGGTAATGCACACGCCAATCGCACTTTTGGTAAAGGAATTACTGTCGAAATAATCCCGATTGTAGGTTTCTTGCCTCAACCCCTTTGTGCTGGTCCATCTGGTACGAATTCCACGGATCTGTGGATGTATGAAAAGTCCATTTACTATCAGGGCATCGACCGGCACTCCGACATCCAACAGACGGGTGGCGCATTCCTCGACAATTTGGTCGATTGATTTTGGCGGCTGAGCGCCTGCGATCAACCAACTTATAGTTGATGCAAGCTTTGAGTGATCGACCATGTTGCCCCTTTCGTGTTCGTCCAATTCTGACGTGGCGTGAGCATTCTGGCAAGATCACAAGCAAAACGGCGACCACATGGTGGCCGCCGTTTTGGCAATTCAGTAGATGTCAGGCAGGTTTATCCAGCCTCGGCTTCACGCTCATCCGGGCGGAACCCGATATCGGCTGAGGCAGCAAAGCGACCGCCGCCTTTCTTTTCGATCTTGCCATCACGCAGCAACTGACCGAACGACCGCAACCCGTCTTCGCGGTTGTACCCGTCTTGTTTGACCAGCCGCACCTTGTTCATCAGTTGCGGACGCGAAAACCTTTCGTGACCTTCGACAAACGACAGATAGGCGGCTGCGGCCTCAAGCAGGTCCGGCAATTCGGTGGCACCCATGCGATTGGCAAACTCGGCGAAGGCGTTGTCGGTACCGGTCGAATCCGGGGTGCCAGCGTCGCCCATGACACGGCGCGGGCGAACCGGACCGCAGGCTGCGCTCCCGGCATCTGTGTCGACCCGTTGTTCGGCCACCAGCTTTAGCGGGGCGGCACGGGTATCGATCACCGGGCGGGACGCGGCCCGGGCACCATCAACCGAAGGGCGGCGTGGGCGCACCACCTGAGCCAAGTCGTGGCGGTACTCTTCGTCCTCGGACACTGCGCCGTTCGCGCCACCGGCGTTGCGTTCGGCCTCGGCGACAGCCACAGCCGCACGCAGCTGGCTGTAGGTTTCATGGCGCGATGAGGTTTCCGGATCATCCAGTTTTTCGTCAGCGGCATTCATCAGGCGCGACAGATCGTCTTCGTCTTCTGAAACGGTCTGCTGCAGGGCGGCGTGGGCTGGTTCATCCGAAAGGATATCATCGCCGAAGATATTTTCATCAGCTTCGATAATTTCTGCCTTGGGGCCTGCACTGTCAAAATCAAGCGCATCGTCAGATACGTGGTCGGCCACTTCGAAAGTTACGTCCTCTTGAACCGCCATTTCTTGTTCGACCGCAGCCAGTTCACGCAGCAGGTCGGCTTCGTCCTCAGCAGACAATGAGCTTTCCGCTGCCTGATCTGGGGATTGATCCGCAAAGATATCTGCCCCGTCTGTATCGTCGCCATCATCCATCTGTTCAAGCTGGCCGCTGGCAATTGCTGCTTCCAGGTCGGTGCGTTTTACCTTGACGACGCGGGCCTGAAGAGGCGCAGATATTTGGTCAGAAACTGGGTCAGCCGCTGGCTCAGACATTGCGGCATCGCTGAATACATCGTCAACGTCCTCGTCAACCGGCTCAACCTCGGGCTGGTCTGTTGCGGCGAAGAAGTCTTCTTCGGATTCAACGTCCTTCACTACATCTGTTTGCGGGATGTCCTGTGCTGCATCCACGTCGATCTGATCCAGGATAAGGGACACCTGATCATCCGTATCGTCCGCCTGGGGGGATGCCAAAACCTCGTCGTCTATATCCAGCGCCTCAGAAATATCCTGAGCGGCGTCAGTTACAAAGCCATCGGCATGTTGGTCTTCGGTATAATCGTCCATCTGCACCATGGAATCGTTTTGCGAAACCACTGCGCGAATGCGTTGCAGTTTGGCGGCAATCGAATCGACGGTGGTAACGTTTTGCGGTGTTAGGGTAACAACCTGCGCCTCGTCGAATTCCACGTTGTCCACCGCGTCTTTTGTCGCGTCCTCAGTCGGGACATCCGCAGCTAATTCTGGCGTGTCTGCAACCTCTTGGACTTCGGCCTTGGGGGCTGCGTCTATTTCAGGTTGTTCCGACTGCTGATCGGCGACTTCAGTGATCACTGTGATCTCAGTGATCTCAGTCAATGTCCGTTCAACCAGAACTTCGTCCATGATCTCTTCGGCGATTTCGACTTCATCAGTATCGGCCACATCATTGGCTTTGCCAGTGTCTGGGATTTCAACCACTTCAATCTCTTCACCCAGTGGTTCGGCAAAATCCCTGGTGTCTGCTTCGGCCACTTCTGGTGGCGTATCCGGCTTTGAACCGGCCTCGACTACTGGCTCTGCGATGGCAACTGGGGCAGTTGCTTGCGTGGTTGCTGCGGCTGTTGGGATGGTGTCGGGTGCAGTTGTGTCCGGTTCTGCGGCGCGCAAAACAATTGTACCTGTGTCGGTGCTATGCGCTTCGACCCGGCGGGATACCTCGCGCTGGGCGATACGCGCCAGCATGTCAGCGTCCGGTTGCGGCGGTTCCGCGCCAAAGTATCGGTCGTCTGAGGCCAGATCACGGAAGTATTCGGCAATCGACTTCATAGTATCGAAAGAGTCTTCAAACCCTTCCAATGTGCAGGAAAATGTACCGTAAGATACGGTAAGGATCTTATTGGTGTGTACCATGGGATGCTCGTCCTCTACAGTCTTATTGAACATTGTTTACCATGTCCAGCGCGTCAAAACCGGCCCGAATTTGTGCAATTTAGCGTATCATTTTGTGTTTAGATTGTGGCCAAATTCAAAATATGAGGTAAAAACCGGCATGACAGCGCCGATAATTCACGCATTGAAGCCAATAACCCTGATTGGCGGGGGCGATGTTGGCGAGGGCGATTTGGCCTTGGCGCTTGAACGCGCGCCCCTTTTAGTGGCGGCTGACGGGGGGGCGGGCACAGCGTTGGCACTGGGGCATGAGCCGGTGGCAGTGATTGGTGACTTTGACAGTCTGACTGACACTGCAAGAGCGGCGTTGCCCGGCGCGCAGATGATTGCCATTGCCGAACAGGACAGCACCGATTTTGACAAGGCTCTGCGCCATATCGCGGCACCTTTGGTGTTGGGGGTCGGGTTTCTGGGGGCACGGGTTGATCATCAGCTCGCGGCGTTCAATACGCTGGTGCGTCAGTCCGACCACCGTTGCATTCTGATTGGCGAGAGAGAGTTGGTTTTTCAGGTACCGCCAAAGATAGAGGTGGGTTTGGTGGCTGAAGACGTAGTGTCATTGTTTCCAATGCGGCCGGTGACCGGGCGATCCCAGGGGTTGTCGTGGCCGATAGACGGGCTGGAGCTTTCTCCGGGCGGGCGGATTGCCACCTCGAATCGGGCGCTGGGGTCGGTTGTGTTGGAGCTGGATGGTCCGGGGTTGTTGATGATCACGCCGCGCGGGGCGCTGGATGCGGTTATGCGGGCGCTTCGCTCCGGTTGATCCCGGCTGCTGGGCCTAAGGCGGTAGCGCGTTTGCGCAGAACGCTTAGAGAGCGTTCGCGCAGGACCACATAAACGCCGGCCCCAATGGTGATGCAGATGCCAACCGACGCCAACGTATTGGGCAAGTCGCGAAAGACCAGCAGGCCGATCAGGGTGGCAACCGGGATTTCCAAGTATTGCATTGGCGCCAGTGTCGCCGAAGGCGCATAGCGCAGCGACCATGTCATCAGCAGATGTGCTGTCGTGCCCAGAAGGCCAATACCAGCGAGAAGCATCCACTCATTGGCCGAAGGCGCGATCATTGTCAGCGGGGAAAATTCAAACGCCTGACCAATCAACAGGGCCGGCAGAAGCACAACACTTGCCATCACACCACTGACGGCCTGAAGCCCGATAGGGTCGGTTTGTTTGGCGATCTGACGGGTGACCAGCATAAACAACGAAAACACCACCGCCACCACCAAAGGCAACAGGGCTGGCAGGCCGACGGCGGCAAAGCTGGGCTGAACCACCAGTAACGTGCCGATAAATCCAACGATGCAGGCGACAAACCGGCGGGTGCCGACCTCTTCCCCCAGAACGTATTTTCCAAGAAGTAGCATGATGAAGGGCATCACAAATGCAATTGCCACCGCATCTGCCAGAGGCAAATACCGAAGGGCAGTAAACATTGCAGCGATACCGGCAATATGCAGGGCTGTGCGTAAGGCCACCAAGCTGAAAACCCGTGTGTCCATGCGCCAGGCCCGTCGCGAAATGACCACCAGCGGGATCAGCACCAGCGCCTGAAGTGCAAAGCGTACCAAAAGAACCTGGCCCAAAGGAACCGACTGACCCAGCAGTTTGGCAATCGCATCACCCATCGGTGCGACGATACAGAAACCCAGCATAAGAAGGATACCCAGTACGGGTCTGTCAGTTTGCATGACCCCCAAGCTAGGCTCGCGTATTTTAAATTGCAAGCACAGGTTGCGTTGAAAAGGTTAATTTCGCGCTAAACTGCGCAAGAATCGGCCGATCTTGTGTTAGGTCGGGTGGGGAAAACCCACCTGTGCCCCGATTGGAGCACTCACGCTGCCTGGATTTTCATCCGACAAACAAGTCAGAACCCGGACGTCCCGGCATTACTTTAACAATTGGGCACATTCACGGCCAGCCCGCCAAGCGAGGTTTCCTTATAGTTACTGCTCATGTCCAGACCGGTTTGACGCATGGTTTCGATGCAGGAATCCAGCGGTACGAAGTGTGTACCATCGCCGCGCAAGGCCAAACTTGCGGCGGTGACAGCCTTGACCGCGCCCAGTCCGTTGCGTTCGATACACGGCACCTGAACCAACCCGCGCACCGGGTCGCAGGTCATGCCCAGATGATGCTCCAGCGCGATCTCGGCGGCGTTTTCCACTTGCGC
>DAOUQK010000019.1 GCA_030625695.1 Paracoccaceae bacterium
GCCGGCATCAGTTCGGGCGTTTCACGGGTGGCATAGCCAAACATGATGCCCTGATCGCCGGCGCCTTCGTCCTTGTTATCGGCCGCATCGACACCTTGGGCGATATGCGCTGATTGTTCATGCAACAGGTTGGTGATCTCAACCGTGTTCCAGTGGAACTTTTCCTGCTCATAGCCAATGTCTTTGATACAGGCGCGGGCGATCTCGTCGATCCGGCCCATATAATCGTGCAGCTTGTCGGGGTCCGACAGGCCGACTTCGCCGCCGATGATCACCCGGTTGGTGGTGGCAAAGGTCTCGGCGGCAACGCGCGCCTCTGGCTCTTCGGCCAGGAAAGCATCGAGAACCGCGTCAGAAATGCGATCGCACAGTTTATCAGGATGCCCCTCAGAAACGGATTCCGAGGTGAAGGTATAGTTATTACGGGCCATGAAATGCTCCAGTTTGTTTATCGCGCCACGTCAGGAAGCCGTTGTGGCGGTTGCTCTGCCCCCGCTACGCGTTTGGTGCGTGCGCGTCAAATGCTATTGCGCTGAATACCGCGCGATTGCAGCCCAAACAGGCCAATCCCCGCGATAAGTAGCAAAACAATCACAGGGGTGTCGCCGGTGTGAGCATAAAGGGTGGGGTCGCGGGGGGATGGCAGAATGGCATCGACAAACCCGGCCTCGCCCAGTGGGATATCTGCCGTGATTCGCCCCCAGGGGTCGATCATGGCCGATACGCCGGTGTTGGCGACGCGGATCATTGGCAGGCCTTGTTCTATGGCGCGCATGCGCGCCTGTGCGAGATGCTGGTAGGGACCAGAATTTGTGCCGAACCAGGCGTCGTTGGTGATTTGCAAAAGATAGTCGGGGCGTTGATTTGCGCCGCCCACATCCTGTGGAAACACCACTTCGTAGCAGATCAGCGGCAAGGCTTTGCCGATGCCACCGATGTTCAGAATCTGTGGTCCCGGTCCTGCGGAAAACCCGGCCCCGGCTTGTGCTGCCAGCCCGTGAATTCCGAACTGTGCGGCAAGATCGCCAAAGGGCACGTATTCGCCGAATGGCACCAGATGGTGTTTGTCATAGCGGTCAGCGACTTGGCCTTTATCGTCCAGGTAAACCAACGAATTGTAATATCGTGTGCCTTGCCTGTTCTGGACGCCCAATACGACAGGTATTCCATCAGCGGCCTTTGTTATGGTTGCAAAGCTTGCGCTGGCGTCTTCCAGCAAGACCGGAATCGCGGTTTCGGGCCAGACGATCAGGTCGGGACGGGGTCCGGTGTCACTGTCGGCGTTGGTGTAAGCGATCTGGCGATCAAAAAACCCCCAGGAAAAATCGGGATGCCATTTCTGGTGCTGTGGCGCGTTGGGCTGGATCAGGCGGATGGTTTTTGTGGTCAGGGGGGGTGTCATGGGGCGGAATTGGCCAAGTGTGACGCTGAAAATGACCAAACCCAGCGCCGGTAGTGTCGTGATGAATATTGTTCGAACTCTACCCGGTTGGCTTAGCGCCCAACCGGGTAGGAGTGTTGCCATCAGGGTGGACAATGCCAGTCCGTGCGGGCCAATCCACGCAAGCAGCAAGGCAGTATCGGTGCCGGGCCAGATCTGGGCCAGGGCTGCCCAGGGGAACCCCGTGAACAGGTAGGCGCGGCCAAATTCAACCAGGGACCATATCAGGATCAGGGCCAGTATTCGGGTCAGGCTGGATTGGCCAAAGCGATGTGCCACACCAAACGCCAATGCCCAGAATGCGCCACCACCTGTGGCCATCAAAAGTAATGCAAACGGGGCCATCCAGCCGTAGCGGGCGATATCCACCAAAAACGGCTCGACGATCCATATTAGCCCGTGACCAAACCAGCCAATCCCCAGTGCCCAGCCGATAAGCGCCGCTTGGCGCGCAGAGGGTATGTTCGCCAGAAGCATCGGTAGCCCCAGCAAGGCCAGAAGTGTCAATGGCCAGATGCCCCAGGGTGCCAGCCCGAAAGCTGCGATAGCACCCAGTGCAACCGTGAAAAGCAGGCGGGCCAAAGTTGGCCAGCGGCCTATTCTCATCCCAAAGTTTCCGGCAGGCGGACCCGCAGGCGTTTGATCCGGCGCGGGTCGGCATCAATCACTTCAAATTCGGGGCCATCGGGGTGGATAACCACTTCGCCACGCGCCGGAACCCGGCCCGAGAGCATCGAGACAAGGCCACCAAGGGTGTCAATCTCTTCTTCGTCCACGTCTTCGTGGCGTGTCAGAGACATGCCTATTTCAGCCTCGAATTCGTCCAGCGGGGTTTTGGCCAAGGCCAGATAGCAGCCGGGTTTTTCCTTGACCCAAGGTTTGTCTTCGCCGGTGTCGTGTTCATCTTCAATTTCGCCGACCACCTGTTCGATCAGGTCTTCGATGGTGGCCAGACCATCAACGCCGCCATATTCGTCGATCACCAACGCCATATGGCGCCGTTCAGTCTGCATTTTGGCCAGCAACACACCAATCGGCATGGATGGAGGGACAAACAGCAGAGGGCGCAGGATTTGTGTCAGGTCGAACTTTGCCTTGCTGTTGAAGCCATGCTTCAGAGCGAAATCCTTGAGGTGGACAAAGCCAAGCGGGGTATCAGGGGTGCCGTCATAGACCGGGATGCGGGTCAGCCCGCTGTCACGGAATACCTGAACCAGTTCTTTCTTGGTGGTGGTGTTGGGCAGGGCGACAACATCGGCCATGGGGATTGCCACGTCTTCCACCCGCATCCGGGCAAGGTTGATCATCCCGTGGGCTGGTGTGGTTGGTAAAGCTGCGTGGCCATTAGCATGCGGCTTGCCGGAACTGTCCGAAGGGGACAGGGCATCGACGAGTCGTCCGAAAAAACCGGGCCGGTGGTCAGAGTGATTGTTGTTGTGCCGGGCGTTGCTGTCGGGAGAGGTATCTGTCCCGTCCAATTTTGTGTCGCCTTGGGGCAGCGCGCGTTGCGCTGCGTTAGAATCGCCGTCTATGTCGCCCATTGTTCCTGTTCCGAAAAGGCCGAATTGGCCCGTATGTCCCTAATATGGGTTACTGATACCCAGTTTGCCAAGTATTTCGACCTCATTTTTCATCATCAAAGTGGCATCGGGGTCACGGATATGGTCATACCCCAGCAGATGCAGCACTGCGTGAACCAGTAAATGGGTGACATGATCGGTCATTTGTTTGCCCGCGTGGTGCGCCTCGCGATGGCAGGTCTCCCAGGCGATTGCGATATCGCCAAGGGGCATGTCACCCGTAATGTCCGGTTTGGGCGGATCGGGACGCGCACCGGGGGCGAGTGGCATCAGATCGTTTGCGGGCCAGCTCAGGACGTTTGTGGCGCTTGGTTTGTCGCGGAAATCGGTGTTCAGTTGGGTGATCTTGGCGTCGTTGCAGGCAAGCACGCTTATTTCCGCATTTGTCGCATCCAGGCCTAGGTGAGCGAGGCAGGCGTCGAGGACCGAATTGGAAATTTGTTCCAGGTCCAGCGTGGACCAGCGGGGGTCTTCTATGATAAGGTCGATGATCATGTTTTGACGTCAGTGTGGGGGCCAGCCCCCACACCCCCGGGATATTTGAGGGCCAAAGATGAGGGGTGGCGGTTATAGAGTTGTGTCGGCCTCATAAGCTTCGATGATGGCGGCGACAAGGGGGTGGCGGACCACGTCCTTGGAGGTGAAGTAGGAGAAGCTTATTTTTGGAATGGTGGTGAGCAGACGTTCGGCGTCGGCGAGGCCGGATGGCATGCCACGGGGCAGGTCGATTTGGGTGCGGTCGCCGGTGATCACCATGCGGGAACCCTGGCCGAGCCGGGTCAGGAACATTTTCATTTGCAGGGCGGTGGCGTTTTGCGCCTCGTCTAGGACGACAAAGGCGTTTGACAGGGTGCGTCCACGCATGAAAGCGAGGGGGGCGATTTCGATGCTTTTCTCTTCGAACAGCTTGGCCAGTTGCTTGCTGGGCAGGAAATCGTCCAGCGCATCGTAAAGCGGTTGCATATAGGGGTCGACCTTGTCCTTCATGTCGCCGGGCAGAAAGCCGAGCCGCTCTCCGGCTTCGACCGCTGGGCGGGACAGGATGATTTTGTCGACCTGGCCGTTGAGGAACATGGACACGCCCACGGCCACGGCCAGATAGGTTTTGCCGGTGCCGGCCGGGCCGATGCCAAAGCTTAGTTCGTTGTTGAACAGGGCGTGGACATAAGCCTTTTGGGCTTCGGTGCGCGGTTCAACCAGTTTCTTGCGGGTTTTGATCTCGACCTTGGCGCCTTTGAACATTTCCATCTGGGGGCTGGCGTCGTGCTTTGGCCCACCCATGCGTAATTCGCGGTCGATGTCACCGCTTTCGAGATCACGCCCAGCCTCTAAGCGGGTGTAAAGTGCTTGTAACACCTCGGTGGTCTGATCCTGTGCAGATTTGTCGCCCATGATCGCCAGTTGGTTGCCGCGCCGGACAATCTGAACGCCGGTTTTCTGTTCGATGTCGGCCAGGTTACGGTCATATTCGCCGCAGAGGTCAATCAACAGGCGATTGTCGGGAAATTCGATCAGCACCTCTTCGTGTGCGGTGTCTGTGTTGGATGGGGGCAGCGCGCTTATGGCCAATCGACTCTCCTGTTTCCGGCGGTTTGATCCTGTGACCGTGCCAAGAACCGGCCTTGCGTGCAAGCCGTTTCAGACGATTTCCCATCAAAAAGGCCACCCGGGAAACCGGGTGGCCTTAAGCCGAAGTATCGGCAATATTTCACGATAGCGTTAAATCGGGTCAGAGACCCTTGTGCCCTTCTTGAACGGCCCTGTTGCCACGCCGGGAGGGGCTGCACCGGAACAGACAGGTTTGCCATTGGGGTCCAGTCGCGCTGACAAATACCCTTCGAAGCCGTCGTCGATGATCCAGTGATCACACCCCGTTGGGTCAACCCAGATGCCAGCCTTCAGCGTGCTGAGGTCCTTGGCGTCAAAGAAACGGTCGACTGTTTTGTCGACCTTTTCACAGGCGGCCAAACCGCCGACAACGGCCAGAAGAACGATACCTTTGAAAATTCTCATGTGTCGTTCCTTTCAGTTCACACAGATGATTTCGACGCGACGATTTTGCGCCATGTTGGCCGGGCTTGTATTGGCCACCCGCGGTTGGCGTTCGCCATAGCCGCGGATTTCCACCACGTTTGCCCCGACGCTACGTGCCTCGCGGGCAACCGCGTTGGCGCGGTTGTTGGACAGGCGGATGTTATAGGCGTCCGATGCGCGCGAGTCAGTGTGGCCTGTGATGATGTAGCCGCGTGCGCCGGTTGACGAAAAGAAATTGCGCAGGGTTTGACGACCTGAACTGCTGATACTGTACTTGTCAGTGGCAAAAAACTGGTCGGTTGGCATCACGCCGCACAGGGTGCCGCGTCGGCAGACCGGCCTTCCGTCACGAGTGACGTGCGGCGTCATATAACCTTCGGCACCATCATCCATGACCCAGTGTTCGCAGCCATCCGGGTCAACCCAGATGGTAGGCACATAGCGTTCTCCGACGACAGTGGTTGTGCCGCCGGACTGCGCCGATACCGGAACCGGGGCCATTGAAACCCCAAGCAATGCGACAATGGCAGCAAGCGCTGGCAGGACGCCTTTGAATCTGAACTCAATCACTGCGGATTTCCCCTTTACCTTACTCAACTCAATTATCGGGCACCAATGTGCAAAACACCCAGGGCCTTTCAATCTTGATACAACAAGTTTAGATAAAACCCGAGATATTGTGAAGCAAAAACACTATATATTGTGGTCTATTTATAAATAGTCACCACAATAAACGGTGATTGTCCACATTTAGGCATCAATAGCAGTGTTCCGCCGAATCGTGCCTAAATTCTTGCCCGTTAGCCAACCCATTCGCCAGCCAGAGAATTTGTTCCCGAAGACAGGATTCGAACCCGGGATATTGTACCGATTTCAGCATTGGAATGGTTAACGTGAACCGCGTGCAGATGGTCCGATTTTCCGACCATTTGACCGGGATCGCGACCGGGCCGCTCGAACAAAACGCCAACTTCGCGCCCGATCATGGCATTCTGTGTCGCTTGCTGTTGTTGGGTAAGCAGGGCCTGCAAACGCTGCAAACGCTCCGAGGCGACGTCAGGCGACACCTGTGCGCGCTCGGCTGCCGGGGTGCCGGGACGGGTGGAATATTTGAAGGAATAGGCGGTGCCGTAATGCACCTCTTCGATCAAATCCATTGTCGCCTGAAAATCCGCATCCGTCTCTTCCGGGAAACCGGTGATGAAATCGCCCGATATCAGAATGTCGGGACGGGCGGCGCGAATTTGTTCGATGACGGACAGATAGCTTTCGGCGGTGTGGTTGCGGTTCATCCGTTTCAATATCCGGTTGCTTCCGGATTGCACCGGCAAATGCAGGTAAGGCATCAGTTTTGTACATTCCCCGTGCGCGGCAATCAGATCGTCACTCATGTCGTTGGGGTGCGAAGTGGTGTAACGGATGCGTTCCAGCCCATCGACTTTGTCCAGGCCCCGGATCAGTTGTGCCAGCGACCAGTCTGCGTCCGGTCCAGCTCCGTGATAAGCGTTTACATTCTGACCCAGCAACGTGATCTCGCGCACGCCGCGTTCCACCAGATTGCGGGCTTCTTCCAGAATGCGCGCCACCGGGCGACTGACTTCGACGCCTCTGGTGTAAGGCACGACACAAAAGGCGCAGAATTTATCACAGCCTTCCTGAACGGTCAGGAAGGCGGTTGGTCCGCGCGGGGTTTTGGGCCGGGATTTCAGGACTTCGAATTTGTCTTCGTCGGGGAAATCTGTGTCCAGCGCCTTTTCGCCGGCCTGCACTTTGGCCTCAAGCTCGGGCAGGCGGTGGTATGATTGCGGGCCGACTACCAGATCGACCATTGGCTGACGGTGCATAATCTCGACCCCTTCGGCCTGAGCTACGCAGCCTGCCACGCCGATTTTCAGGTCTGGCTTGGCCAGCTTCAGTTTTTTCATCCGGCCAAGTTCGGAATAAATTTTTTCCGCCGCCTTTTCGCGGATATGGCAGGTGTTGAGCAGGATCATATCGGCATCCTCGGCCCGATCCGTTTCAACATAGCCTTGCCCGCCCAGCGCTTCGGCCATGCGTTCGCTGTCATAGACGTTCATCTGGCAGCCATAAGTTTTGATGAAAAGCTTCTTGGGATCAGGCTTGGGCTCGGGCACAGTGACATCCTTACAGGGCTGCGGGTGGGCGGTTTGCCTTAGACCGAATGCACATGGCTTGCAATGCACGCGCAATTAACCGATTCTGCGGCACAATACCATCAAGGCATGAACCGGACCGGCTGTATGATCTATCAATCGCTAGATGACTTTCTGAATACCGGCAAAGATGCGCTGGCCAAAGGGCCAGTGGCGATGATCTTTGTCGAGGATGATGTCGAAGTCGATACCACCCTGCGTCACCATCTGCATTGCGGGTTCACATCGGTTCTGGCATTCATGCCGGATGCGTTTTCTCTGGCCGATGATGTGGCCGGTCAGGTGCATCGCATCGCTTACGACACCGGGATGCCGGGGGCCGTGCCCGAGGCAGTCAATGCCATTATCGCCGCTGCCCCCGGTGTTTGGCTGTATTACTGCTATAACGCTGAATTCCTGTTCTTTCCGTTCTGCGAAACCCGTAACATCCGGGAAATGCTGACGTTTCATACCGAAGAACGGCGTGATGCCATGCTAACCTATGTGATCGACCTTTATGCCGATGATCTGGGCGAATTCCCCAATGCAGTCTCGCTTGACCATGCCTCTCTGGACAAATCAGGGTATTATGCGCTGGCCCGCAAAGACCCCGCGACGGGCCACCCGCGCGAACGGCAGTTGGATTTTTTCGGCGGGTTGCGCTGGCGGTACGAAGAACATGTCCCGAGCGCCAGTCGCAAGATTGACCGGATATCATTGTTCAAGGCAGCGCCAGGATTGAAACTGCAAGGCGATAACACTTTTGGTGATCAGGAATACAACACCTATGCCTGCCCCTGGCATCACAACCTGACGGCGGCGATCTGTTCTTTTCGCACCGCCAAGGCGCTGAAACGCAATCCTGGTTCCAGCTTTGATATCAATTCGTTCCACTGGCACAACTCGACCCCGTTTGAATGGCACTCGCGCCAGTTGCTGGACCTGGGGTTGATGGAGCCGGGACAGTGGTTTTAGGGCGTGTCGCGTTAAACTGACCATCAGACACCCCACGTTGGCGCAATTACGGGACGATTTCGATATTAATACCAGAGCGCCCGGACACTGACTTATACAGCCATCCGTAGGGTGGGGTTCTACCCCACCGCCCTCATTGATCGCAAAAAAAAGGTGGGCAAAACTGCCCACCCTACCGGCCAGGGACCGGTCAATCATTGGGCGGATTGGTATAAGTGGCGGTTTCCACATTGGTGACAGAAAATGATCACCAATCTGCACGAACCTAACCAGATGTTGTGGATCGTCTGATTACAACCCATATCCGCCCCAGATATTGATGCAAAGGCGCACCAGTATTTGGTCGATCACACCCAAAACCCGGGCTCTGTCGGCCCTGTGGCTTGAGTGGGTCGCCTTTTGGCGGCACAAGTATGAACATCAAGAGGCAAGCCGTCTTAATGGGCGGGATCAAGTTGGAACAAAGTCGCGGCACCGTATCGCGCCTGTCCAGTTTGAAGGGATCAAGTAGTGTTAGGACGCATACCAGGTGCTGCGGCACGCGGAATTATGGTGGCCATTCTGGTCGCCTTTCCATCCATGCTTTTGCCGGGCGTGTCCAATACTGCAATCGAAATGGGCGCTTTGCTGGCTGTGTTCGCGGCCTTGCTTACCTTTGTCGAGTATAATTCGAATTTCCCCAGTTTTGTCGAATTCCGCGATGCCCCGCCTTTGAACCGCATTCGCTTTGTGGCGTTGTTTTTGACGGTGCTTATTCTGACATTGATGGTCAAGCATGCTTATGACCCGACCAATCTGACTGCCTTGCTGTCAGGATTTGGCGCGATCATTGGTGATGTGCTGGACTTCCCGTATTCACCGGTGCGTCTGGTGACACTGATGTTGCCCGATTATGCGTCGATCGAATTGATCGCGATGTTGCGAAGCGCGGCGGGTGTGTCTTATGTTATCGGGTTGGTTACGATCGCTGCGTTCCTGTTTGCGGTGCATATTATGGGATGGCCAACAAAAAATGGCGCGTTCAATGTTTGGGTAAATTTGCCTTTGTTTGATCCGACCACGGGCGGCGATGTGGTGTACCGGCTGCAACGGGATGCGCGGATCAACATAATCCTTGGGTTTTTGTTGCCATTCCTCATTCCGGCTTTGGTCAAGATATATTCGGATTTTGGTGATCCGGTGATGCTGACCAATCCACAGACTCTGATCTGGACAATGAGCGCGTGGTCGTTCTTGCCGGCCAGCATGATCATGCGGGGGGTTGCCATGTTGCGTATTGCCGGGTTGATCGAAGACAAAAGGCGTCGGGCTTATGCCAATGCGCAGGATATGCAGACGGCATGACCCTGCTTCGCACCCTGTGTGCGCTGCTGACTTGCCTGACCTGCCTGCCGGTTTTTGCCGAAACCATCCGGATCGCCAGCTTTAATACCGAACTTCAACGCGACGGTCCCGGCCTGTTGCTGCGCGATATCCGGCGCGGGGGCGATGCGCAGATCAAGGCGGTGGTTGGTGTTATCGTCGGTAATGCCCCGGATATTCTGGCCTTGCAGGGGTTTGACTGGGACTATGACGGGGTGGCGTTGGCGGCGTTTGTTGAAACCCTTGCGCGCGCGGGTGTGCAGTATCCGTTCCAGTATGCGCCCCGGCCCAACAGCGGCCTGGCCACTGGTCTGGATATGGACGGGGACGGGCGCAAAGGCGGCGCAGGGGATGCGCAGGGTTACGGCCGGTTCTCCGGTCAGGGCGGGATGGCGGTATTGTCGCGGTTCCCGATCCTAAGCGGGCAGGCGCAAGACCTGAGTGACGTGCTTTGGCGCGATGTTCCGGGTGCCTTGTTGCCGACGCACGCAGATGGAACACCCTTCCCTTCGCCCGAGGCGCTGGCCATTCAACGTCTGTCCAGCATGGGTCACTGGATCGTGCCGATCCAATTGCCCGACGACAGCATCCTGTCATTGTTGGTGTTTCAGGCCGGACCACCAGTGTTTGACGGCCCCGAGGACCGCAATGGGCGGCGTAACCATGACGAGGTAATGCTGTGGCAACAGGTGCTGAACGGAATCTTTGGCCCCGCCCCAACGCGCCGGTTTGTTCTGGCGGGGGGGGCTGACCTTGACCCCAACGACAGCGATGGTCGGCGCGAGGCAATTCGTGCCCTGCTGGAGGATCGTCGTTTTCAGGATCACCGGCCTGCCAGCGACGGTGCCACGCAAGCCGGGGATCATGGGCATCAGGGCGACAACAAACTGGACACGGTCGATTGGCCAAAGGTTGGCCGCTTGCGGGTCGATTACGTGCTGCCATCGGCTGATTTGCAGGTGCAAGGGTCAGGTGTGTTCTGGCCCGCCCCCGGTCAGGACGGGCATGATATGGCCCTAACCGCCAGCCGTCACCGGTTGGTTTGGGTTGATCTGGCGTTGGACTGAGGCCGTTGGCAATGCGCTTGCCAAGGCATCCGGCAGGCGCGTCGCCTTAAAGTCCGGCAGCAGGCTGGCAAACAATGCCCCGTCCAATTGGTGCGGTGTGTCCCAGAGATACCGCATTTCCAACAGGCAGGCCCCCATGCGCCAGAACGGGCGCGCCAGTTGCATCGGCAGCCATGACATCTGTTTCACCCGTACCTCTGCCCCGGTCAACGTGCTTATCTGTGCTGCAACCTCGGACCCGGAGGCGGTGAAGCCGGGGAACGGGATGTCGGCAAACGCCGGCAATTGGTCGCGTATCCCGGCCAATTCAACCGCCGCGCGGCAGAGGTCCGGCAGATAGGCCCAGGCGTGGTCAATGTCCGGGGTGCCGGGATAGGTGAATACGCCTTTGCCCAGGGTTTTCAGCATCACCATATCAAGCCAGTTGCCCGAAGCGCGGGTATCAATGAAATCACCGGCCCGCAAAAGGATGCACCGTACACCCGACCGGCGATAGGCGGCTTCCATTTCTATCCGGATGCGCCCCAAAGGGTTGGCGGCGTTGTGCGGCGTATTCTGTGACCATGGCCCGGGCGTTTTCGCGCCAAACACATAGACGTTGCCGGGGATGATCACCGTGGCACCGCTGGATTTGGCGGCGGCAATCACACTTGCGGTCAGGTCCGGCACCAGTTTCTGCCAGTCGGGATAATCCGGGTTCCAGCCGTTGACGATCACATCCGCGCCTTTGGCGGCGATGTTCAGGTCATCGCGGGCACGGTCAAAACGGCGCACAGTCCAGCCGGCTTTGGTGAATTGTTCGGCGGCGTTGTGGCCAAATCGGCCAGAGGCACCAAGGATCAGGGCAGTTCCAGTCATAGTGTTTCCTTTCGGATGAATATTGCGGTTCCTGATCCACCTTACCCATTCACGAGTAAACAGGGTATTGCCTAACTTTAAACATCATGTATTCACTAATGAATGGAAAATGCCGACTGGTCTCTCATCCAAAGCTTCCTTGCGGTGGCTGAAACAGGTTCATTGTCGGCGGGCGCACGGGCATCGGGGCAAAGCCAGCCAACCCTTGGCCGCCACATTCAGACATTGGAACAGACGCTTGGGGCCACGTTGTTTGACCGGCATGCGCGTGGATTAAACCTGAGCGAAACCGGCGAGCAAATGCTGCCCATGGCGCAGGCGATGCGCGATGCGATGAACAAGATAACGCTGACAGCGGCGGGGCAATCGCAAGCGTTGGAAGGCACGGTGCGGATCACTGCCAGCCTGTTTGCCTCGCACCATTTGTTGCCGTCGATACTGGCGCATATCCGCAAGGTGGAACCGGCGATATCGCTGGAGCTGGCCCCTTCAGATACAACCGAGAACCTGCTGTTTCGAGAGGCCGACATCGCGGTGCGCATGTACCGGCCTGAGCAGCTTGATGTCGTGACCCGCCATATCGGTGATCTGAGTATGGGTATTTTTGCGGCTAAATCGTATCTGAAACGGGCTGGTTACCCACAATCCCCTGGCGACATCCAGGCGTTTGATCTGGTTGGGTTTGACCGGAACGACCTGATTCTCCACACCATGAATGCCATGGGCTGGGCGGTTACGCGCGATGATTTTTGCGTCAGATGCGATAATCAAACCACCTATTGGGAATTGGTGCGCGCGGGCTGTGGCATCGGGTTTTCTCAGACCAGTGTCGGGCGGGATGATCCAGACGTTGAAGAACTGGATTTTGGTGTGGTTATCCCGACGTTGCCAGTCTGGTTGGCCGCGCATGAAGTCATGCGAGGGACGCCGCGTATCCGGCGCGTCTGGGATCTGCTGGCGGATGGGTTAAAGCGGGCCGTTGAGGCGCAGGACCCGGCGCGCGGCAGCGGAACCCCGGCGCGCGGCAGCGGTTGACCCTTGAGAGTGTCCAAGATAGGCCCCGGTTGAAACCAGACTTTCCAAATACTCAGGAGACGACCATGTCCAACCCTTCCCTTCTTATACTGCCCGGCGACGGCATTGGCCCCGAAGTCATGGCCGAAGTCCGCAAGATCATCACATGGATGGGCGACAAGCGGGACCTGACATTTGACGTCAGCGAAGATCTGGTCGGTGGCTGTGCCTATGACAAGCATGGTGTGCCGCTGCACGACGACACAATGGCGCACGCGCAAGAGGTTGATGCGGTTCTGCTGGGGGCTGTTGGCGGGCCAAAGTATGACGATCTGGATTTTTCGGTTAAGCCCGAGCGCGGATTGCTGCGGCTGCGCAAAGAAATGGACCTGTTTTCCAACCTGCGCCCGGCCCAGTGTTTTGATGCGCTTGCGGATTTCTCGTCGCTGAAAAAGGATGTGGTGGCGGGGCTGGATATTGTCATCGTGCGCGAACTGACCTCCGGCGTCTATTTCGGAGAGCCACGCGGCATCTTCAAAGAGGGCAACGAGCGGGTTGGCGTCAATACACAGCGCTATACCGAAAGCGAAATTGCAAGGGTTGCCCGGTCGGCATTCGAACTGGCGCGCAAGCGCAACAACAAGGTCTGTTCGATGGAAAAGGCCAATGTGATGGAATCCGGCCAGCTTTGGCGCGACGTTGTCACCGAAATCCACGCCGCCGAATACAGCGATGTCGAGCTGAGCCATATGTACGCCGACGCCGGTGCAATGCAGCTGTGCCGCTGGCCCAAGCAGTTTGATGTGATTGTCACCGACAATCTGTTTGGCGATATGCTATCGGACATGGCGGCGATGCTGACCGGGTCTTTGGGGATGCTGCCATCTGCGTCGCTGGGCGTGCCGATGGACAATGGTCGCCCCAAGGCGCTGTACGAACCGGTGCACGGGTCCGCGCCGGACATTGCCGGGCAGGGCAAAGCCAATCCGATCGCTTGTATCCTTAGCTTTGCCATGGCGCTGCGTTATTCCTTTGATCGCGGGGACGAGGCCGAGCGGATTGAACAGGCGGTGGAAACCGTGCTGGCCGATGGGCTGCGCACCGCTGACTTGCTGGGCGAAGAGGGTGTGACGCCCGTGTCGACCAGTGAAATGGGCGACGCGATTGTGGCGGCTTTGGACGCCAGCCTCTGAATTGCAGCTAATCGGGCTTGAGGGTTGAAATCCTGCATGGCAGGCTGGCGCAGGTAGGCGTCCAGCCTGTTATGGGAGTTTCTACGTCATGTCAGACACATCACCTTTGGCCGATTATGTAATTATCGGGTCCGGTTCAGCCGGGTCCGTGCTGGCCTCGCGCCTGTCGGAAAACCCTAAAACCAGCGTCACAGTGATCGAGGCCGGAGGCTGGGACCGGAACCCCTGGATGCGAGTGCCGATTGGCTATGCCAAGACGTTCAACAATCCCGCCTGCAACTGGATGTATGAAACTGAGCCGGAGGCGGCGCTCGACAACCGGCAGATATTCTGGCCCCGGGGCAAGGTATTTGGCGGCACCGGCACGATCAACGGGCTGGTGTATATCCGCGGTCAGGATCAGGATTTTGACGGCTGGAGGGATGATTTTGGCTGTACCGGCTGGGGTGCGGATGATCTGCTGCCATACTTTCGCAAAAGCGAGGATTATTACGGCGCTGAGGGCAAATATCACGCCAAAGGCGGGCCGATTGCCGTCAGCAGGCCCAAGGACCGACTGAAGCTTTGCGATCTGTTGATCGACAGCGCTGTGGCCGCCGGGTTACCACGCAATGATGACTTTAATGCCGGGGACCAGTTGGGTGCGGGGTATTACGATCTGACCACCCGCAACGCTGTGCGGTCCAGCCCCGGCAATGAGATGCTGCACCGTGCCCGCAAACGCCCCAACGTGACGGTACACGTCAAAACGATGGCAATGCGGTTGCTGTTTGATGAAACGGGCAAGAAAGTGATCGGCGTGCTGGCCAATCAGAATGGCCGCGAGGTTCGGTTTATGGCCCGCAAAGAGGTTCTGATCTGTGCCGGTGCAATCAATTCACCGCAATTGCTGATGCTGTCGGGGATTGGCCCGGGCGCGCATTTGCAGTCTATGGGGATAGAGGTGCGGCTGGACCAACCCGGGATTGGTCAAAACCTTCAGGACCACATGCAATGTCGACTGATTTTAGAAGCGAAAGGTATGCGCACCCAGAATGATGTCTTCCGCAGTCCGCTGGGTCGAATACTAAGTGGTATGAATTATGTGTTCCGCCGCCGGGGCCTGATGACATTTGCGGCCGGTCAGGCGGGTATTTTCTTTAACTCAAACGCAGATCAAACCCGCCCGGATGGGCAGGTGTTGCAGTTTTCTTATTCCACGCCCAAACCGGGCACGCCCTTGCACCCATTTTCTGGATTCACCGTCACTGTCAGCCAGATGCGCCCTGAAAGCCGAGGCAAGATTGCCCTGCATTCGCCAGATTATATGTCGGCCCCGGCCATTCGCCCGAACTATCTGAGTACCGACACCGACCGCGCATTTTATGTTGATGCCATCCGTTATGTCCGCAATATCCTGACCCACCAACCGATTGCGGATGCGATAAAGCACGAACATATGCCTGGCGCAGCGGTTCAAAGTGATGCCGACCTGCTTAGCTATGCCCGTGCCATAAGTGCATCGATCTTTCATCCATGTGGCACTGTGGCGATGGGCGATGGCTTGGACGCGCCTTTGTCCCCTGACCTCAGGTTAAAGGGGATGGACGGGCTTCGCGTGGTCGATGCCTCGGTTTTTCCAACGATCACCAGTGGCAATATTAACGCGCCGGTTGTTGCCATGGCCGAAAAAGCGGCTGAGATGATTGCCCGGGATGGCGCACGGGTGTGATTCACAACTCACTTGTAAACCCAATGGTCAATTCCAAACTTCGGGCGCTGATCAGAGGTTGGCTTAGCCCGGTAAAGTACCTCCTTCAGGAGGCAGGGGCGGAAGTTCGAGCCTTCTCACTCAACGACTATAATAACTCAAGATCAGGATTCGACCTGGAAAGAATTGCATTTCAGCAATTTCTCAAACAAAAGGGCAGAGTAATTTTTCAGGGATTGGTCGGACAGTGAATAACTCGTCTAAAATTGGAATTAGTGACATGACAAACACCATCCCATCCGGCGAGGCCAGGACCGGCGTTTCGCTTTCAGGGTCTGCGGCTTGGCGTATCTGGCATGATTTCGCGTTCCATGCGCGCAAAACCCCGGACGCACCGGCGATACGTGTTGAGGGTCGCAGCCTGAGCTATGGCGCGCTGATGGATAAAGTTGTCGCCTTTGCCAGTGCCATCGAACGTCAGGCGGGCGAGGACGGGTCGTCGGTGACGGCGGTTTACGCTGATCGTAGTCTGGAAAGCTATGCGGGCGTGTTGGCGGCGTCGATGATGGGCCATGCCTATGTGCCGCTGAACCCAAAGTTTCCGCCGGATCGCAACCGGACCATTGTTGAACTGTCAGGTGCCGCATTGATAATTTGCAGCCCGCAGGCCGTGGCCGAAGTCGCGTCGATAATTGCCACAACACCGGGTGTTTCACTGGTGTCCGAAACACCGACACAGAATGAACAATTACCCGAACCCTGTAAAGACGATGCGCGGGCCTATATTCTGTTCACTTCGGGCAGCACCGGCCAACCCAAAGGCGTCCCCATTACCCACGCAAATGTTGATGCTTATCTGACGGCTGCCTGTCAGGCGGTGGAATTCCGTTCGGACGACCGATTTTCGCAGAATTTTGACCTGACCTTTGATTTGTCGGTGCATGACATGTTCCTGTGCTGGCGCGCCGGCGGCGAACTGATTGTCCCAAGCGAGGCCGACCTGAACAACCCCGGCGAATATGTCCTGCGCGAGGCCGTGACTTGTTGGTTCTCGGTGCCTTCGCTGGCCCAAAAGATGAGCCTTCAGGGCGCGCTTGAACCCGGGGCGTTGAGTGGGCTTCGCCTGTCGTTGTTTTGCGGTGAGGCGTTGCCGCTGGATCTGGCGGTGAAATGGCAGGTCGCTACCGGAACCATGGTCGAAAACTGGTACGGGCCGACCGAGGCGACGATTGCCTGCACCCGGTACGTTTTGCCCGAGGTCGGCACGCCGGTTGAGGCGCATTTGAATTTGACTCCGATTGGCGAATGCCTTTCGGGCATGTCGTCGCTGGTTCTGGACGGGGATTTTCGGCCGGTTGCGGATGGCGATGTGGGGGAATTGTTTGTTTCTGGTCCTCAGGTGGCATCCGGTTACCTGAATGACCCCGAGAAAACAGCGGCAAGCTTTGTAACCGTGCCTGGGCGGGGCGACATTTATTACCGCACTGGCGATCGGGTGAAAACCGGCCCGGACGGGACGCTGCAATTTATTGACCGGCTGGACACCCAGATCAAAATCCGCGGCTATCGTGTTGAAATTGGCGAGATCGAAGCGGTGCTTCGCGGCTTGGCGAATGACTGCACGGTTGTGGTCACGCCGTTGCCTTTGAAATCGCCCAGCCCGACGGCATTGATTGCCACCATCGAGGGTTGGTCCGGCGACACAGAAGCCTTGCTGGAACAGGCCACAGCGGCACTGCCTGCCTATATGGTGCCTACCGCTGCGCGCATTTTGGCGACGTTTCCCAAGAACGCCAGCGGCAAGGTGGACCGGGGCAGAATTGGCCAGGATATTGCTGACGAGGCGCAATCTGCGGCCAAACCGGACAAAGGCACTAATGTGCGCAGGCAGTTGATCAACATGGCGATCCAGATCAACCCGGGCCTGACGCCCAAACATATTTTGTCGGCTTCAGACCTGATGGAGGCGGGGCTGGATTCAATTGCGTTCATCGAACTCACCATGCAGATCGAAAAGACGTTTGGGATTGAACTGGACCAGAACCTGGTGGCTGAAATGGCCGAGATGGGGATCAAACGGCTGGCCAGGTTTATTCGAATCAGACGTGATGGTGGGGAGGGGGAACACAGTAAGGGCAACGGAAACAAACCAAATAAAGCACAGGCCCAAAACAGTGCCAAAGGCAAACGCAGGCGTAACACCATTCACTATAATTCCAATCGGACGATAGAGTTTGTCGACAAATTCCCAACCTTTGTTGAGAACGCTCCACATCCACTGGCCTTGTTCATAGGGTCTTCTGGCGTTTTTACCGGTGTAGATACCAAAGTGATCGAGGCACGGGCCGCCGAGCTAGGACACAACATTTCAGCCGTCAACTTGGGCATGCAAAGACTTAGTAACTTGGGAATTTATGAATTAATACAGTATGTTAAGGAAGTGATCGAAACAAGCGGCAAAGAAGTGGCCGTCGCGGTCTATGAATTGGAAGTCATGCAGTTGAGCATCTCGCCAGTTGGGGGGGTACGTGAGATAGTTACATCCTATCTGAATGGTGATTTTTCGGCGGGCAATCCTGAATCAGACGATATGCGGATAAAGTGGGCTCTGGAAACCGGGGGTATGTACGGCCCGAGTTCGATGGATGCGAAAATTTTGGATAGCAAAGATATAACCACTGCAAGCTGGAGCAAAAAACGCGAAATAGAAGTGGTGCAAGCGTATCTTGGAGATATGAATTTCGTATATCCCGAAGTGGACATATGGATTGCAGGTGCCAAAGAACTTAGCGAACTGTGCCCGTCGGCCAAGGCCTTTATACATCCTATTGAGGATATAGGTTCAAGGGGTTCCGAATCTTCTGCAAACCACAACAAGTTAAATGAAATGCTGGAGTATATTTCCTGTCGGAACAGTATTCCGATAATGAATTACGCCGAGTTTGAGTTGGAATATGCCGATTTCTTGAACTACAACCATACGAACCGGTCGGTAGGGCGCGCAAAACTTTCATGCCAGTTGATAGAAGCCGCGCTCAATACCGACCATCCTGTTACCGGTCATTCATAGCCATAATTTTCGGCCAGAGGGAAATTGATTTTCTGGGCTATGTCCGAATAACGCTTGTTGGCCTCGGATTTCCATGTCTCTGACGGGCGTATATCGATCTGCTCCAGATGGCTTCCCAGAACTTCGCCATTCGCCGGTGGAAACAAATGAGTTCTGTCCCAAGACAACGTGGCAGAGGTATCGCTGTCGAAATAAGGCGCCTTTTGTGAGACACCAGCTAATTCCTGAATGCTTTTAATAGCGGTTTTGGGCGAGGAGGCGAAATCTTCATATTTTATGTGAATGATTTTCTGATCTGGTATCCTCCCGAGGCGCTGCATCTGCCTGGTTCGCTTGTTCCACATTTTGCACCGTTTCATTATGACATTGGGACGGTTGCTCAATTTTGCCCAGCTCGCCGCAACGGCGCGGGGATCGCGCATTAAATGTACAATAGTTACCGAGATATCTTTGGTAAGAAGATGGCCCAAAGCAATATTCGGGGCTTTGGATGAATCAATCAATGTTACACCGCCGGCATGCTCGCTGGTAATGCGGTATAGATCCGAGGCCAGGTTCAGAAATTCAATATTGTCACTTGTAATCCGGTTCCGTGTTTCGGCGATGGCCCAATTGCCGAATTCGTTGGAACTCTTGCGAAAAGCATTGATACCCTGAGCATATTTCTCAAGGGCATCAGATCCATGCAAAGCCTGGAATTCCGAGACGACGGGCGACCAGAAAGCGCAGTCCTTCAGGTCTTTATAACAAGAACATCCAAGATTTTTAGCAAATGAATTTGGGAGATCGCGAATTTGACCCACATTGAAACAATCAGTGTTCTGGGATAGTAGTTGTGACAAAAATGTGCTGCCCGAACGACCCGTACCTGCAATGTAAATAATATTGGTTGTCATGTGGGCTTCCCGTTTTTCAGGTGCGATCGCTTTGGTTTGCTTCATTCGCTCGTGTGGTGTTTGACCAGTACCTATTGCATGAAAGTAAGGCAATAGCCTGGGCACAGGCATCCTGCCCCGATCCGCTGTGCCGGACATGTCGCCTATTGCCGCCTATTGCCGCCTATTGCCCATGGCTGTGCCTTTGATGGCTTTTGCGATGACAAGCATGACTTGTGGCCTTGAAATATGGCGAACACCCGGTTATGTGCCCTTTGAAATCCAGTAGAAAAAGACCTCATATCATGGCTATGACCAATCCCATTCAGTTTATCCAGCAAGTTCGCGCCGAAGTATCCAAAGTCGTCTGGCCGACCCGCCGCGAGGTGTTTTTGACCACCGTCATGGTGTTTATCATGGCTGCGTTGACGGCGGTGTTCTTTGCAATAGTGGATATTCTGATCCGAAGCGGGTTACAGGGTGTTCTGGGCATGTTTGGCTAGGACCCTGTTCCAAACCCCTTCCCCGCACCGCATCACCCTGCCATAGTGCCCGGATGAGGTTGAACTGGCAGGAAATCCGTGCGCGCCAAAGGGTACATTGATCTTTTCTGACCCGGAACTCTAATCGTCGAACAGAAATCGCTTGGTCGTGACCTGTTCAAGACGCGCGCGCAGGCGATCGACTATCTGCACCACATCAAGGACGCGGACCTGCCTCGCTTTGTGCTGTCCGACCTGCCCAAACATGTGGAAAAATTCGGCTTTATCCTCTGAATCCAGCGCCGCCAGTTCCGCGATCAGGACCCGGTCAACATCAAGGCCGCCGAACTGGTTGGCCTGTTGCATGACGAAATAAAGGCCAGTGGTTATCACGGTCACAAACTGGAACAGTTTCTGGTGCGGATCGTGTTCTGCCTGTTTGCCGACGATACCGGTATTTTTCAGCCCAAAGATATCCTGCGGGACTGGCTGGAAAACCGTACACGCCCCGACGGCTCCGACACCGGCCCGCTGCTCAATAAACTGTTCGAGGTGCTGAACACTCCCGAAGATGCCCGCGCCGCGACACTTGACGAAGACCTGACACAATTCCCCTATGTCAACGGCCGCCTGTTTGCCGAATATTTCCCGCCGCCCGATTTCCCCGGCGATATTCGGCTCGCTGTTTCAATCGGTAATGGATCCGAAAGAACGCCGTGAAAAGGGCGCGCACTACACGTCCGAGAAAAACATCCTCAAAGTGATCGAACCGCTATTCATGGACGATCTGCGGGTCGAATATGATCACCTTTGCCGGTTAAAACGCGACCGCGCCCGCCGCCTGCGCGGGTTCCAGAAAAAACTGGCCGGGCTTACCTTTTTCGATCCGGCCTGCGGTTGCGGCAATTTCCTGATCATCGCCTACCGCGAATTGCGCGCACTGGAACTGGAACTGCTGCGCCAACTCAACCCGCGTGGCCAACGCGAATTGGACGCGACCATCCTCAGCCTGATTGACGTCAATCAGTTCTATGGCATCGAATACGAAGAATTCCCCGCCCGCATTGGCGAAACCGCGCTGTGGATGATGGACCACATCATGAATAATCACCTGAGCCTTGAATTTGGCGAGGTGTTCGCGCGCATCCCGCTCAAGGCCAGCCCCACCATTGTGCACGGCGACGCGCTCGAGGTTGACTGGGGTGATGTGCTGGTGCCTGAAAGATGTTCCTACGTGCTGGGCAATCCGCCGTTTGTGGGGGCGAAGTATCAGTCGCCGGAACAACGCGCACAGGTGCGCCACATCGCCGATTTGGGAAAATCCGGCGGCACGTTGGATTACGTCTGCGCGTGGTTCATCAAGGCGGGCGAATATGCACAGGGGCAGACTCGCATCGCCTTTGTCTCTACCAACTCAATCACCCAAGGCGAACAGGTGGCCCAGCTTTGGCCGGTGTTATTCGACCGCTGCGGGCTGGAAATTGCCTTTGCTCACCGCACTTTCGCCTGGACCTCCGAGGCACGCGGCAAGGCGGCGGTGCATTGCGTCATCATCGGGCTGGACCGGCGCGACAACGCGCGCGGCGAAAAGCGACTGTTTTCCTATTCGGACATTAAGGGTGAGCCGGAGGAAACCCTGCACAAAGTGCTGTCGCCTTATCTGTTTGATGC
>DAOUQK010000352.1 GCA_030625695.1 Paracoccaceae bacterium
TTCGCCTTGTCATAAACAACGCCACGGTTCCGTTTACCGACGGCAACAACCACAACCACCAAGCGGTTGTCGTGCACTTCATAGACCAGTCGGAAACCCGAGGCGCGCAACTTGATTTTGTAGCGGTTTTTTGCGCGGTCGATTAGGGCCGCCGGGACATGCGGAGCGTTCAGACGCTGTATCAGCTTCTTGCTGAACTGAGCCCTGACATTCGCTCCAAGCTTCTTCCATTCCCTGTTTGCTGATTTCGCGAATTCAAGCTCATAGCTCATCAAGGCTTACCGGAATCGTCGGCTCGCCCTGACGCGCATCGGCGATGGCGTTTAATTCAGCATCCTCGATAATATCCAGCATTGCCTCATATTCCTCCGCCGGGACGCAATAAAACGCGGGTTCGTTGCGGTTCAGGATGGCAACTGTATGCCCCTCCCCAGCGGCGACGGTGCCCATGGGGTTTTTCTTCAACTCAGTGACGCTGGCAGTCATTTCAGCGAATATGGCGTGGGTCATAGTGGAGAGCCTTATATGCGTGAGTGTTTTATATAGCGCTTTAAATCGCACTTTGCAAGGTGCTGACCTAAGCACCAAAGACGGGGTGAACCCCGCCCTACGAAACATATTCCCACACAGATGTGAGATGACATCCTGCGCGATCCCGCTAGGTTGCGGCGGATGAAAACATATGTCCTTTCCGCCTTCGTTGCCCTGCTTTGGGTCGGGGCCGCCATCGCGGCAGAAACCACACGCGCCTGTCATGCGGGTATCGCCTGCGAGGTTGATGGGCGGTCTTATCACGTCAAGGAACCGGACGATTGGGATGGGGTCACACCGCTGCCAGTCCTGCTACATTTCCACGGTTGGATGCGGACCGGGGCCTTGCCGGTACAACACGCACGGATTTCCGGGGCGACGCGGCGGCGAGGGGTTTTGCTGCTGGCACCCAATGGGCATGGGAAGAGCTGGGATTTCTGGGATGATGATACCGATGATGTGGGCTTTGCTGCGGCAGTGATCGAAGACGCCGCCAAACGCTATCCGATTGACCGGTCGCGGATTTACGTATCGGGGTATTCTTATGGGTCGGCGATGGCATGGCGCTATGCCTGCGAGCATGGTGATGATGTGGCGGCTTTGATTGCGGTTTCAGGCACCATCCGGCAATCGGCGGGTTGTCCGCAAGGGCCGCGCGAGGTGCGTCATGTGCACGGGTTGCGCGACAATGTGATGGACTTTCCCATGGGGCCGGACGGGGACCAGACGTTTCCGGTGGCATTGTGGCGTTCGCAATTTGACTGCGGTAAAGGGCGCGCCACAGGGCAATGGAACGCGGTGGATTTTCTTGATTTCAATCGGACGGTTTGGGAGGATTGTGAAGGCGGCCACAAGGTGACGCTGGATATCCACAAAGGTGGGCATTTTATACCGCATGGTTGGATTGCGCGGCAGTTGGATGAGCTGTTGGGGCGTGCGCCGTCGTATCCTTGAAGGGGGCGGCGGGGTGAAACCCCGCCCTACGGGTTGCTTGACGGTTTGGACGCGGGCCTCTAGCCGTTGGGGATGGATGATCAGACACACGCGCCGACATTTTCCCTTAGGGCCCGCAATCCGGATGGTGGCACAGCCACGCTGAACCATTGGGGGGCAAATTCCGACTATGGCACGTTGCGGTCTGTCATGCTTGGCCCGGTCGAGAATTATCGTTGGTTGCAGACCAGTTCAGTGTCGAAAAAGACCCTGCGCAGGGGTGTGCCGTTTGACGAAGGGATCGCCCGCGCACAGCATCAAGAGATGGTATCGGCCTATCAGTCGGCCGGGGTTGAAGTGCATCTGCTGACCTCTGACCCTGAACTGCCCTATCAGGTCTTTGCCCGCGACAGTTCAGTCATGACACCCTACGGCGCGATTATCACCAACATGGCGCAATGGTGGCGACGGGGTGAGAATTACCGGGCGATTGAGAGTTATCAACGCCTTGGCATTCCGATTTATGACTATGTGACGGCCGGGACGTTTGAAGGCGGTGATTTCAACGTGATCGAACCGGGCTGTGTTCTGATCGGTTGGGAAGGCGATGAGGGGCGTTCTCAGGAACAGGCTGCACGTCAGATCAAAGGGTGGATGGAGGCCGAGGGCTGGGAGGTTCGGCTGGCAGATATTGACCCGTTTTATGTACATATCGATCTGATGGTGGTGATGCTGGCACCGAAACTGGCGGCTGTTTGTCTGGATTGTACGGATCCGGGGATTGTTGACTGGCTGCGCAGTAAGCGAATCGAAATTATCCCGGTGCCATTTTCCGAGACGATTGAACTGGGCTGTAATGTGGTGGCGTTGGGCGATGACCGGGTGTTGTTGCCGGCCGGGTCGAAGACATTAAAGGATGCGTTAAAGGCGCGGGGGTTTACCATTTATGACCCGGAATTGTCGATGATCACCCAAGGGGGTGGCGGGGTTCATTGCATGTGCCAAAGCCTGATCCGCGATCCTGTTTAAAGGTGGCGGTGGGGTGAAACCCCACCCTACGACTTGATCCTTGGGTTATTCTTTGTCATTGGCTGGCGTAGCCATTTTACGCAAGGGTAAGCCCATGAAATTCACGCTGTCCTGGTTGAAAGACCATCTTGATACCGAAGCCTCGCTGGACGAGATTGCCGAGACGTTGACTGATCTGGGTCTGGAGGTTGAGGAAATTACCAATCCCGCCGAACGGCTGGCGGATTTCACCCTTGGATATGTCACCCACGCCGAACAGCATCCCGATGCGGACCGGTTGCGCGTTTGCAAGGTGGCAACGGATGAGGGTGAGTTGCAGATCATCTGCGGCGCGCCTAATGCGCGGCAGGGGATCACCGTGGTGGTGGCCAAGCCCGGCGTCTATGTGCCGGGGATTGATACCACTATCGGCGTCGGTAAAATCCGCGGCGTTGAGAGCTTTGGCATGATGGCGTCCGAGAAAGAACTGGAGCTGAGCGAGGAGCACGATGGGATCATTGAGCTTGCGAGCGGCGAAGTTGGCGACAAGTTCATCGACTGGCTGGCGGAAAATGATCCAGCCAAGGTTGATCCGGTGATCGAGATCGCGATTACCCCGAACCGCCCTGATGCGTTGGGGGTTCAGGGTATTGCCCGTGATCTGGCGGCGCGCGGGTTGGGGCGGCTGCGCACCCCGGAACATACCGCTGTTGAAGGGGCCTTTCCCTGTCCGATTGAAGTGAGCGTTGACGAGGACACCCTGGATGGATGTCCCTTGTTTGCAGGTCGGGTTATCCGGGGGGTCAAGAACGGGCCGTCGCCTGAATGGCTCCAGGATTTGCTGCGCGCTATTGGCCTGAGGCCCATTTCGACTTTGGTGGATATCACCAACTATTTCACCTTCGATCATAATCGCCCCCTGCATGTGTTTGATGCCGGGTTGGTTAAGGGGGCCTTGCGGGTACATCGCGCGCAAGGCGGTGAAAAACTGATGGCGTTGGATGATAAAGAATACGAATTTGCCCCCGGCATGATGGTCATATCTGATGATACCGG
>DAOUQK010000294.1 GCA_030625695.1 Paracoccaceae bacterium
TTCGTTCCAGAAGGGGACGTCGAACAGGCCAATGTCGGTGAGGGAAATCAGGCCGATGTCTTCGGCCATCTGGCAATCAAGGATCATGTCGCCAATCGCCACGCCACAGCGGGGATCGGTGCCTTGGGTGGAAAACACGCCATACGGCAGGTTGTTCAGGGGAAAGGGGCTATCGGGCGAATTGGCCGACGCGACCCAGCTTTTCATCAAAGACATATGTGATTCCTTTATTCGCATTCTTGCGAAGATTTCGATTGCAAAGATAATAGTTGTTTTTGTAACTAACAATGGAAAAAGGATGTGACATGGAACAAAACTCACCAGATTCCCTGCTGGATTTCCTGCCTTACCTGCTTAATCAGGCCGCAGAGGAAAGTTCACTGGCATTTCAGCAGGTCTATAAGGGGCGTTATGGCATGTTGCGCACCGAATGGCGGGTGTTGTTCCATTTGGGCATGTACGGGACGATGACGGCGAAAGAGATTGGCACCCGGGCCCTTATCCACAAGACCAAGATCAGCCGCGCGGTACAGCGCCTGGCGACACGGCGGTTTTTGACCCGGACGCGGGACGTGCGGGACCGCCGGTCAGAGCATCTTGAACTGACGCAGGCGGGCCAAGCAGCGTACCGTGATCTGCGCGGCGTGGCCGAGGAGTATGACGCAAAGCTGGAGGCGCAATTCACCAGGGGCGAGGTCGCCATGTTGCGGGTCATGTTGCGGCGATTGGCCGGGATGACGTAAAGCTTATGCTTTAATCCTGGCCATTGTCGGGTCATGAAGGGGGGCCAAGAATACTGTGCAGGGAAGTCTTTCGCTGGCGACTTCCAACTCGTATTGCCCGTCTTTCACGAACGCCACACTTACTCCGTCCGGGTTACGGACATATCCATAGCCAATTGATTTGCCAATGGTGTAGCCAAAGCCACCGGATGTCAGCCAGCCGACCCGCTTGCCGTTGCGGAAAATCGTTTCGCGACCGTGTAGCACCACGTTTTCGTCGTCCATCACAAATCCGGCAAGGCGTTTTTTCACGCCCTTTTCCTGTTGCGCGGCGATTGCCTCGCGGCCTTTAAAGGGTGTGTTGCCTTTGATCTTCATCGCCCAGCCCAGCCCGCTTTCAAGCGGGGTATGGTCGGGGCCGATATCCGAACCCCAGGCGCGATAGCCCTTTTCCAACCGCAGGCTTTCGATGGCGCGGTAACCTGCGTTGGTCAAGCCATGGTCGCGGCCTGCCTTCTTCAGAACATTGTAAACCGTGCTGGCATATTCCACCGGCAAATGCAGCTCCCACCCGAGTTCACCAACGTAAGTTACCCGAAGGGCGCGCACCGGACAGCCGGCGATGCCGATGGTTTGCGTGGTGGCAAACGGGAATGCCGCGTTGGACAGGTCCGCCCGTGTCACGCTGGCCAGAATGTCGCGTGCCTTGGGGCCCATCAGGGACAAAACCGCACTGGCCGAGGTCACGTCGAACAACTGGCAGTTCAACCCTTTTGGGATGTTGCGGGTGATCCAGTCAAAGTCATGGGTGGCAAAACCGGTGCCGGTGACGATATAAAATTCATCCTCAGCCACACGTGCAACCGTCAGATCGCATTCGATCCCGCCTTTGTCGTTCAACATCTGAGTATAGACCAAAGTGCCCACGGGGCGGTCAACGTTATTGGCGCAGATCCAGTTCAGCGCGGTCAGAGAATCCGGGCCTTTAAGCGAGAATTTGGCGAAGGAACTTTGGTCAAACAGCACTGCGGCCTCGCGCGCCGCGCGGTGTTCACGCCCCACAGCGTCGAACCAATTGCCACGGCCAAAGCTGTAGATGTCTTTGGCTTCATTACCCGGCCCGGCAAACCAGTTGGGCCGTTCCCAGCCAAGTTTCTCGCCAAAACACGCGCCTTGTTCGGCCAGCACATCATACAGCGGTGACTTGCGACAGGGGCGACCGCTGGTGTTTTCTTCGAGCGGCCAGGCGATGGTGTAATGCTTGCCGTATGCTTCGACCGTGCGGGTGCGCACCCAGTCGGTGTCGAAATGCGGGCGACCAAAGCGGCGGATATCGGCAGACCAAAGGTCATAAGGTGGCTCGCCTTTGTCGACCCATTCAGCCAGGGCCATCCCTGCCCCGCCACCGGCGGCGATGCCAAAGGCGTTAAAGCCGGCACCGACATAGAAATTGCGCAACTCGGGTGCTTCGCCAATGATGAAATTGCCGTCCGGTGTGAAACTTTCCGGGCCATTGGTCAGCGTCTTGACCCCGGCGGTTTCCAAGGCCGGCACCCGCCCCAAAGCCAGTTCCATCAATTGTTCGAAATGGTCATAATTGGAATCGAGCAACGTATAATGGAAACCCTTGGGGATGCCGTCCACCGCCCAGGGAATAGGGTTGGATTCATAGCCGCCCATCACAAGCCCGCCGACCTCTTCCTTATAATAAGTCAGCCGGTCGGGGTCGCGCAGGGTTGGCAGATTGGCGGGCATGTCGGCTATTGCCTCGGTCACCATATATTGGTGCTCCATCGACACCAGCGGTACATTGACCCCGAAACGGGCGGCAAAATTGCGGCTCCACTGGCCGGCGCACAGCACGACTTTCTCGCATTCGATCCGGCCCTGATCGGTTAGCACCGCCTTGATCACACCCTTTTCGATCTCCAGATCATTGACCCGGCAATCTTCAAATATCTGCGCGCCTGCCATGCGCGCGCCTTTGGCAAGGGCCTGGGTTATGTCCGACGGATTGGCCTGCCCGTCTGTGGGCATGAAGGCGGCCCCAACCAGATCGTCGATGTTCATCAGCGGCCAAAGGTCCAGCGCCTCGCGTGGCGTCAGCAACTCCATTTCCAGCCCAAAGCTGTGGGCGGTGGTGGCCTGACGTTTGACCTCGGTCCAGCGATCTTCGTTGCAGGCCAGTCGCAGCCCACCATTCATTTTCCAACCGGTGCCCAGGCCGGTCTCGACCTCAATCCGGTTATAAAGGTCAACGGAATAGCCCAGCAATTGAGTGATATTTGCGTTGGAACGCAACTGTCCGACCAGCCCGGCGGCGTGAAACGTGGTGCCGGAAGTTAGCTTTTGACGTTCCAACAGCACACATTCGACGCCCAGTTTGGCCAGATGATAGGCGGTTGAGCAGCCAACAATGCCGCCGCCAATGATGACGGTTTTTGAAGAGGACGGAAGGGGTTTCATTTTCGTGACCTTTTACTGTCGATGCTCGTGTATTCAGCCATTAGCGGCCTCAAGCCCATAGCGAATGCGGGCGTTTTTGGCGCTGGCCGAGATCACCCGGTCAGCAATGATAGCGATGAATGCAATGGCAAAGCCGGCCACAATCCCGCGTCCGGTATCGGCCTTTGTCAGGGCGATATACACCTCTTGTCCCAGATCGCGGGTGCCGACCAAAGCGGTGATCACCAACATCGACAGCGCCAGCATGATGGTCTGGTTCAGCCCCAACAGCACCTCGGGCAAGGCCAATGGCAGGCGGATACGGGTCAAAAGCTGGCGAGGGGTGCAGCCGGAAACGATGCCCGCCTCGATCAGGTCAGGACTGACCGAGCGCACACCGTGCGCGGCATAGCGCACAGCAGGCACCACCGCATACAGCACGATGGCGATCATCGCGGTGAAATCGCCGATGCGAAACAACATCACCACCGGGATCAGGTAAACAAAGCTGGGCAGGGTTTGCAGCGTGTCAATCACCACACCGATGATCTGACCGGCGCGTTTGTTGACGGCGGCCAGTACGCCCAGCGGGATGCCGATCGCGCTGGCGATCACTACGGACGAGCCACACAGGTAAACCGTGATCATAGCCTTTTCCCACATGCCTGTGGCGGCAATGAAGCAGGCCATAAAGCCGGACATGATCGCCAGCCTTAATCCGCCAAAACGCCAGCCGATCAGGATGACCATGGCAATCGCCCAAGGCCAGGGGATGCCGGTGAAAAACCGTTTAACCGGCAACAGGAAGCCTTGCAGGAAGAATATTTTTATCGCCTCGAATGTGTCGAAGTAATTGATGTTCAGGTATTTGATACTGTCATTCCAGAACGCCCCGGTGGTCAGGGCGGAATCTTCGGGGAATTCCTGAACTACGGGTACAAATTTGCCAACCACAAACGCCACCAAGGCAATGGTGACCACGATAAAGCTGCGCGGGTAGCGAGCGATCAGGTTCTGGCCTCTGGCAATGGGCGACTTCCGGGGGGTGCGTGTGGCAAACCCCTGCGACAACCGATCGATGGCGATGGCGAGGATGACAATGGCGATGCCTGCCTCAAACCCGCCACCAATATTCAACCGCCGCAAGCTGGACAGCACATCAAAGCCAAGCCCGCCTGCGCCAATCATTGAGGCGATAATCACCATGTTCAGCGACAGCATGATCACCTGATTGACCCCAACCATCAGGCTGGGCAAGGCGGCGGGCACCAGCACGCGCCAGGTCATCTGCCGTTGGCTGCATCCGGCCATCACGCCGAAATCCTTGATCTCGGGATCAACCCCGTGCAGGGCCAGCGTGGTGATGCGCACCATTGGCGGCATGGCGTAAATCACCGT
>DAOUQK010000087.1 GCA_030625695.1 Paracoccaceae bacterium
ACGTCAATCAACGCGACGGCAGACACCAAAAGGGTCTTCACGACCGGTAATCGGCGTTGATGTCGATATATCCGTGGGTCAGATCGCAGGTCCAAACGGTCGCCTTGCCGTCTCCAAGCCCCAAATCAACTGCAATCACCAACTCCTGGCCTTTCATATGCGCCGCTGCGTCTTCCTCACGGTAATCCGGACTGATCCAGCCTTTGTCGGCGACCAGAACATCGCCAAACCAGATACTCAGCAAATCCCGGTCCGCCGCAGCGCCAGATTTACCGATCGCCATGACAACGCGACCCCAGTTCGGATCTTCCCCGGCGATGGCGGTTTTGACCAGCGGGGAATTGGCGATAGACAGGCCGTGGGTCTTGGCATCGGCGTCTGACACAGCACCCGTTACACGGATTTCCACAAACTTGGTCGCGCCTTCTCCGTCGCGGACCACTTGATGCGCAAGGTCCAGCATCACGCCATGAAGTGCTTCGGCAAACGTGCTGTCTCCGGTGACATCAACGCCGGACGCACCCGTGGCGCAGACCATCAAACTGTCAGAAGTTGATGTATCGCTGTCCACTGTGATGCAGTTGAATGTGGTATTGGCCTGCGTGACCAAAAGCGCCTGCAAGGCGGATTGTTCGATCTTTGCATCGGTAAAGATGTAGACCAACATCGTCGCCATATCCGGCGCGATCATACCCGACCCTTTGGCAAAGCCTGCAATAGACACTGTTTTTTCGCCCACCTGCACCTGAGCTCCGGCCCCCTTGGCATAGGTGTCCGTTGTCATGATCGCCTGTGCCGCGCTTTTGATGGTATCGCTCTGTAATCCTGCGGCCAGCACTTCCAACCTATCGGTGATGCGCGCATGGGGCAGCGGTTCGCCAATGACTCCGGTCGAAGCGGTGAAAATACGCGATACCGGAATATTGATCACATCACCCAAACTTCGGGTAATTTCAGCCACCGAATCCTGACCGTAGTGGCCGGTAAAGGCGTTGGCATTGCCGGAATTGACCAGTATGGCCGCGCCCGAATCCGTCGCCCCGCCCAGTTTTGTCTGGCAGTCCAGAACCGGCGCCGCGCGGGTCGACGATTGGGTGAACACTCCGGCCACCGCCGTGCCCGGGTCCATTACGGCCAGCATTACATCGGTGCGGCCCTGATATTTTATCCCGGCCGCAACCGTGGCAAACTTTACCCCCGGAATGACCGGCAGGTTTGGAAAGCCAGCGGGGGCCAACGGCGAACAGGGCATTGAGGTGGCCATTGCTTCAGTCCTCGATCAATTCCAGGTCAAGGATAAGGTCGGGCAACAACCCTTCCACCTCAGGTCGTTCAATCCTGGCAGCAGCAGTCAGTTCTTCGATTCTGGCCTCAACTGCGTCATCTTGCAATTGACCAATAAGGTCGGCGCGGACGGCTTCCAGCGTTGGTGCCGCCTGTTGCCGTTTTTCGTTCAGGATGATCAGATGCCAGCCGAATTTTGTCTGCACCGGATCAGAGATGCCACCTACGTCCATCCCGACAACCACTTCTCCAAACTCCGGTACCATGGCACCGACTGCAAACCACCCAAGATCACCGCCATTCGGACCAGAAGGCCCGGTTGATTTTTCGCGCGCCATGTCGGCGAAATCCGTACCCGCATCCAGATCAACCCTGATCTGCTTCGCCTCTTCCTCGGTCTCGACCAAAATATGTGCGGCGTGGTATTCATCCTCACCAAACCCAGAGGAATATTTGGCGTTATAGGCGTCAAGGACACTGTCTTCTCCACCGGCCTCGGCCATAACACCTTCGATCGCCTCTGCCGCCAATAACGCCCGCTCTTCGTTTTCCAATTGTATGGCGATGGTGCCAGATATGTGGCCGTCCAACGATTGACGCAAGGTTTCCTGTTGGATCAACTGATCCAGAATCGCGCTGTACAAAACGTCGACTGGCAGGTTGCGGTACTTCTCGGGCAATGTCGCGCGGGCAATGATTATATGGCCAAGCGTGATGTCCTGTCCATTGACCCGCGCAACAACGGAATTTGCATCCGGTGCGGCACTGGCGGGTAGGGCTAAAAGCAGCATGATCGCCAGAGATGGCAGAAATGTGAGACGTTTGGGCATGAATTCATCCTATTCTTGGGCCGCGACAGGGCGCGGCGTTGACACTGTTTGACCCGGCCCTTACATCGCCTTGTGGCATACCGCAAAAGCCGTCGCTTGCCCCGTTACTATGGGTTGCGGGCAGGACGGGCAAGGCGGCGATTGCCACGAATGTGTCAGAGGCGTTTGGAGCAAACATGCTGGGTATCGGAACAATAACTAAAAAGATCTTTGGCACCCCAAATGACCGGAAAATCAAAGCGACCAGACCGCTGGTCGAACAGATAAACGCGCTTGAGCCTGAGTACCAAAAGCTGAGCGATGATGAGATCAAGGCCAAGACGCAGGAATTGGTCAAAAAGGTCATGGACGGCGCTGAGCTGGACGACCTTTTGGTCGAAGCCTTTGCCAATTGTCGCGAGGCCGCCAAACGCGCGCTGGGCCTGAGGGCTTTTGATGTGCAGCTGCTGGGCGGGATATTCCTGCATCAGGGCAATATTTCCGAAATGAAGACCGGCGAAGGCAAAACACTGGTCGCCACTTTTCCGGCCTATCTGAACGCGCTTGGTGGTAAGGGCGTGCATGTGGTCACGGTCAACGATTATCTGGTCAAACGGGATGCAGACTGGATGGGTAAGGTGTTTGACGCACTTGGTCTGACCAGTGCTGCGATCTGGTCCGGTATGGGGCCCGAAAACAAGCTGGCGGCGTACGGTTGTGATGTCACCTATGGCACCAACAACGAATTCGGCTTTGACTATCTGCGCGACAACATGAAGTCTGAGTTGAAAGAGGTGTTCCAGAAGCACCACAACTTTGCCATCGTCGACGAAGTCGACAGTATCCTGATCGACGAGGCGCGGACACCTTTGATCATCTCGGGCCCGTCCGAAGACCGGTCTGAACTTTACAATACAATCGACGCCGTAATCCCGACCCTGTCGGACGAGCATTTTGATCTGGACGAGAAAACTCGTGGTGTGACGTTCACCGACGAAGGCAACGATTTCCTTGAACAGCAATTGCTGGCGCGTGATTTACTGCCCGAAGGTCATTCACTTTATGACCCGGAAAGCACCACAATTGTGCACCACGTCAATCAGGGCCTGCGCGCACATAAACTTTTCATCAAGGACAAGGATTATATCATCAGCAACGGCGAGATCGTGCTGATTGATGAATTCACTGGCCGGATGATGCCGGGTCGCCGCCTGTCAGACGGGCTGCATCAGGCAATTGAGGCAAAAGAACAGGTCGAGATTCAGCCAGAAAACGTGACACTGGCCTCGGTCACCTTCCAGAACTATTTCCGGCTTTATGACAAGCTGGCGGGCATGACGGGTACGGCATTGACCGAAGCCGAGGAATTTCAGGAAATTTACGGCCTTGGTGTGATCGAAGTGCCAACCAACATGCCCATTGCCCGGGTCGACAAAGACGACATGGTATTCCGCACAGCGCGGGAAAAATACCAAGGCATGATCGAGGCGATCAAAAAGGCCCATGCCAAGGGTCAGCCGGTTCTGGCTGGCACCACGTCGATAGAAAAGTCCGAGATGCTTAGCACGATGCTGACTGAGACGGGGATCAAACATAATGTCCTCAATGCCCGCCAGCACGATAAAGAGGCGCAGATTGTCGCTGACGCGGGCCGGTTGGGCCAGGTCACGATTGCCACCAATATGGCCGGACGCGGGACCGACATTCAGTTGGGCGGTAACGTCGATATGAATGTGCTTGAGGCGCTGGCAAAAGACCCCGAGGCCGATCCGGATGAGCTCCGCAAAGCCGAAGAGGCGCTGCATGCCGAAGAAAAGAAAAAGGTGATCGAGGCGGGTGGCTTGTATGTCATGGCCTCGGAACGCCACGAAAGCCGCCGTATTGATAACCAGTTGCGCGGCCGCTCTGGCCGTCAGGGTGACCCGGGTAAAACCGTGTTCTTTCTCAGCCTCGAAGACGATCTGATGCGCATTTTCGGTTCGGAACGGCTGGAAAAAGTGCTGACCACCCTGGGCCTTAAAGAGGGCGAGGCGATCATTCACCCCTGGGTCAACAAATCGCTGGAACGTGCGCAGGCCAAGGTTGAGGGGCGCAACTTTGATATGCGCAAGAACATCCTCAAGTTTGATGATGTGATGAACGACCAGCGTAAGGTGATTTTTGGTCAACGGCACGAAATCATGGCAGCCGATGACCTGTCCGATGTCACCGCCGACATGCGCCATCAGGTGATTGACGATCTGGTGGATGCACATATGCCCGCCAATACCTATGCCGACCAATGGGACACCGAAGGGCTGTATGCTCAGGCGATCGAAAAACTGGGCATCGATGAACCCGTGATGGAATGGGCCGCCGAAGAAGGCGTGGATGACGATGAGATTCGTGAGCGCCTGATCAAGGCGACGGACGAAATGATGGCGAAAAAGGCCGTGGCCTTTGGCCCGGAAACCATGCGCAACATCGAGAAACAGGTCCTGCTGCAATCCATTGACACCAAATGGCGCGAGCATCTTTTGACATTGGAACATCTGCGTTCGGTTGTGGGTTTCCGGGGGTACGCTCAGCGTGATCCGCTGAACGAATACAAGAACGAAGGCTTTCAACTTTTCGAAAACCTGCTGGACGGGTTGCGCGAAACCGTGACCGAAAATCTGGCCCGCATCCGGCCGCTGACTGAAGAAGAACAGCGTCAGATGATGGCGCAGGCGGCAGCGCAGCAAGGGTTGATGCAGGCACCGGACGGCCCACCTTTGGCTGAACCTGAAGCCGGGGCTGAATCTGTGGCCGATACATCTGAAAAAGCCGCAGTTGGATTTGTTGAAGATGATCCAACTACATGGGGTAATCCCGGTAGAAACGAAAAATGCCCTTGTGGCAGTGGCAAGAAGTTCAAGCATTGTCATGGTCGGCTGACCTAAGTCATTTGCCCTAAAACCGCCCAAATGACTCCGCAAGGCGGCCACATGTTGGCCGTCTTTGCCTGTCACACCACCTCTTGACGCAACAGGTGTCGGAGGTCGTGATGTCTAAGAAAAATATGTTTGTAATGGTTGGTGGTACACTTACATGTGCCCTGGCGATCGGGTTTTTCATGCAGCGCGGTGAATCCGCGTCACCGCGAAATCTGATGCCTCCTCTGCCTACCAAAATTCAGCAAGTGGTTTTGAAACCGGCAGTAACCCTCAAAGGTTCTGCGGGCCCCGCGCCATTGATGACTGCGGATGTGGCAACCCAATCTGACATGCAAAACCTTGTTCTTGCCTCGTCCAGCGCACCGGTGATGATCTCGGCTTCGTTACCGGAAAAGCCACATTGGGCGCAAAAGCAAGTACAGGCATCGGCGCAAGGATCCGCGCCTCCTGTTGATCCTGTTTCCCCGCAATTGGGTTGCGATGTGACGGCTACGGCGACGCCGGGTGATCTGGCGATGATCTCGCTAAAGGTTACGGCTCCGTGTTTTCCCAACGAACGCCTGACGATTCACCACTCTGGCATGATGTTCACGCAAGTGACTGATCCTGCCGGTGACATGTCGGTAAACGTGCCAGCCCTGAATGACCGTGCAGTTTTCATCGTGGCCTTTGGCGATGGCAAAGGCACCGTGGCCATTGCCAATGCACCCGACGTTCACAAATTTGACCGGGTCGCCGTGCAATGGATTGGCAATCTTGGATTTCAGGTTCACGCCCGTGAATTTGGTGCCTCTTACGGCGAGGTCGGCCATGTCTGGTCTGGCGCAAAGGCTGATACCCAGGCAGAGTCCGGTTTTGTCACCCGTCTTGGCGTCAGCGATACCCTTTTGCCGCAGATGGCCGAGGTCTATACCTTCCCGTCCGGCACCACCTCCATGTCCGGTGTTGTTGCCCTTAGCATCGAGGCCGAAGTGACCGCAAACAATTGTGGCCGTGATATTTCGGCCCAATCGTTAGAGCTTCGCGATCGTTCTTCGTTACGGATACGTGATTTAGCGCTGGCAATGCCAAATTGTGACGCTGTTGGTGACTTTCTGGTGTTGAATAATCTGGTCGAAGACCTGACTATCGCTTCAAGATAGACGCAACCAAACAGGATCGCTTATGAACTGGTCCCGTGCGGCGATTTTCGCCGCACTTTTCTTTTTGTCTGCCGCTTCAGTGGCATCAGCGCAGGACGTCACCCTAACCTCGCGCGATGGCAAGGTTGAAATCGCCGGCACCCTTCTGGGGTTCGACGGTGAATTCTACCGTGTGGAAACCAAATTCGGAGAGTTGACGATCGACGGCTCTGGCGTGTTATGTGACGGACCCGGTTGCCCCAGCCTGACCAACTATGTGGCCGAAGTGATCTTTTCAGGTTCGTCCGTCATGGCCGAATCCTTACTACCGGCCCTGGTCGAAAGCTTTGCCCACGAAAACGGACTGACCGCCAGTCGGACGGAACTGGCCGAGGCCCGGTATCAATATGAACTGTCGGATGCGGAAACCGGTGTGGTGGTTGGTCGGTTCATCTTTCTGGCCAGCAATACCGATCAGGGATTTACCGATCTTCTAAGTAATCAGGCCGATATGGTCCTGGCTTCACGCGAAATTCGCACCGAGGAACGCAATCGCGCCTATGACGCCGGAATGGGCGATATGACGGGCCGTAATCGTGCCCGGGTTCTTGCGCTGGATGCGATGGTGCCAGTGGTGGCGCTGGATAATCCTTTGGACCGGATATCAACGCCTGAACTGGCGCAGGTCTTTGCCGGGGAAATCACCAATTGGGCAGATATCGGCGGCCCTGATGCCCCTATTGTGCTTCACCTGTCGGCCAATGGCTCCGGCCTGGCGCAAGCGGTCGAGGATCGTCTGTTGGGCCCGGTAAAGCTGACGCTGGACGACAATATAACCCGGCATGCGCGCAGCAGCGTCATGGTTCAGGGGGTGGCAGATGACCCGTTTGCCATCGGCATAGCCCGCTTTGCCGAGGCTGGAAAGGCAAGGGCACTGACCCTGACCGGCGAATGCGGGTTCTCGTTGCAGGCCGACCGGCGCAGCATCAAGACCGAAGATTATCCGCTGAACTCGCCCATGTTCCTGTATCTTCCGGTGCGGCGCCTGCCCAAACTGGCGCGTGAATTCCTAGCGTACACCAGTGGCCCACAAGCCCAGTTGGAAATCCGCCGCGTCGGTTTTGTCGATCAAACACCCGAGCATATTGGTCTGGACACCCAAGGTGACCGTCTGGCAAATGCCATCCGTATCGCGGGCGAAGAAGTCCCGCTTGAGGAATTGCAGCGCATGGTTGACCTGATGGAACCAATGCAACGCCTGACAACTTCATTCCGGTTTGAAACCGGATCGACCCGGCCAGATGCCCAGTCGCGCTCTAATGTATCCCAATTGGCTTTGGCATTGGGCGGTGGTCGCTATGACGGCAAACAGTTGATATTTGTGGGTTTCAGCGACGGTCAGGGACCGGCCTCTGGAAATCAGCGTATCGCATTGAAACGGGCAAAATCGGTTCGAAATGCGGTGTTGAAACTGACCGACACGGCAGATTTAGGTCAGGTGCGCATCACCGTTGACGCCTTTGGCGAAGCGATGCCAATGGCCTGTGATGACAGCGATTGGGGTCGGCAAGTCAACCGGCGGGTCGAGGTCTGGGTGCGATAGAAACCGCCCTTTCATCAATCCGTAGGATGGGTTTTTAACCCATCTTCATTCAAGAACCGACCCTCGCGAATCACTTCCAACAATTGTCCAAGCGACACATCCACACCCCGCCCGGATGTGTCCAACTGCGCCAACGCCTGACCATACAGCACCTCGCGACTGGTCAGGATCAACCGTAATTGATCCATCGCTTCGGGATTGCCCGCCATTGGCCGTTCGTCGCCTTGATCGCGCACCCGCGCCATATGTTCTTCGGGCGTCGCCCGCAGCCATACTGAATGAAAACGCCGCAGCAACAGTGCATAGGTGTCAGCTTCGCCAACAATTCCGCCCGCCACGGCCAAAACCAAATCGTCATGATTGGCGATCACCCGTGATATCGCCTCTGCCTCTAACCGCCGATACCCTTCCGGCCCATAAAGCGCGATCACCTCGTTGACCGGTATGCCGCTTTGGGCCTCGATCTCGCTGTTCAATTCAATAAATGGCAGGCCCAGCGCCTTGGCCGATAGCGCCCCAAGCGTCGATTTACCCGCTCCGCGCAACCCGATCAGGCAAATACGTCGTGCCCGCTTTGTCCGCCCCAAACCCAGCTTGCGCATCACTTCCTGTTGCACGTCATCATCGGCCCTGCGAAACAAATCAGCCACCTGCAAGGCCTGTGGTGTCATTGATGTCCGTGGATCATCCTCGCTCACCAGCTTATCAATTCGAATGTCCAGCGCCACCGCCACCCGTTGCAGCAGCCCGATGGAAATATTCCCGGCACCGGCCTCTAATTGTGCCAGATAACGTGGTGACACGCCGGATGTTTCTGACAATACCCGACGCGGAATACCCTTGCGCTCGCGCGCCTCGCGCACCCTGTCACCAACGCGGACGATCAGGGCTCTTACCTCAGACTCTTCGTCAATATTGGGGATCTCACCCACAAAGTATCCCCTTGTTAGGGCCGCAATAACGGCTCTACTACCTGCCGAAACCGTTCTGGCGCAGGCTGAGGCTTGAATTCATCGGCGATGGTGAAAACACTGACAAACTGCCCCTCAAAACACAAAACTCCATCCTGCCGACCGTTTACCGCAAACCGGATTGATGATCCGCCCAATCGCATCGGATAAACTTCGCATATCAGCCGATGGCGCGGCGTTATCGGTGATTTGAAGTCCAATGACATATGCACAAAAGGTGTGCCGATATTCAGGTCTATTTCCATCTGGAACCATCCCACGCCGTCCAGATGGTGTTCCCACCAGGCATTGATCGCATCCAGAGCAAACCATGGGATTCGCGCGGTATAGGCAATACGCGCCGGGTCACAATCGCCCCAGGCCACGCGAATCTCATGCTCGAAAACAGGTTGGTTCATTCAGTAGGTTTCCACATGATAACGCCCGTCCTCGCGCATGGTATCGCGTAATTCACTCCAGTCTATCCCGATCCCACGGGCAATGTCCGACAGCGCCTCTTCAACGCCATGTTCCATCGCCTTCAGCCCGCAAATATAGATATGCCCCTTGGGGTGTTGCAGGATATCGCCGACCAGCCCCGGTTCCTCGCGCAGGCGATCCTGCACATACTGCTTTGGCCCATCGTTCTGACGACTGAACGCAAACAGCTTTTTCAAAAAGCTTTCGGGCACCTTGTTCAGTGGCCCGAAATACGGCAACTCTTCCTGCCGTCTTGCACCAAATGCCAATGTCAGAGACTGCTTAAGCTTTGGATTCTCCCTTTGCCGCCGCATGGTAAATCCCCGGAACGGTGCCGACCCTGTGCCGGTACAGATCATCAACAGATGTGTTTCAGGGTCTGACGGCAACAGAAATGTCGCCCCAAACGGCCCGGTCAATTGCACCGTGTCATCCGCCTTTAGATCACACAGATAACTTGAACAAACACCCAATGGTTCCCGCTTAACGGTCAAGGACAGGTTGTGAAAATTTGGTCTTTCACCGTCCCTCGGACTAGACACCGAATAAAGCCGCGGCAAATGTGGATTGCCTTCGTCATCTACCCCCGGTGGGATCACCCCAACCGATTGTCCCTCTAACACCGGAAACGGCAAACCACCCATGTCCAGAATGATATGGCGCACATCACTGTCGCTGTCGCCGTCCGTCAGACGATAGTTGCCTTGAACCCGCGCCTCGGCTGGTTTGCCAAGATTGTACATGTTGATGGTCGGCTTGGCCGCACTGGCGGGCGCGTGTGCCTTGCCACCCGCGCCTTTGTGCGCTTCGGCCAACAAGGCGGCCATGGCGTCATCAAGCGCTTCGCCCGTTTCCTCTTCCATCTCCTGTTGCTCGGGCAAATCCTCCCACCCGAACTGATCCTCTAATGAATATGGTTCTGAAACCACGCGCCATTCGTCGATCGACCCGGTCGGGCAGACCGGGATACAATCCATACAGCCCTCACAGATCGAAGCATCAACCACGACGTTATTATCATCATGGCTGATCGCGCCGATGCTGCAGGTCATTTCGCAGGTGTAACAGCGAATGCAAATCTCAGGATCAATCAGGTGCTGTTTTTGCGGCGTACCCATGGCTCAGGCCATGTGCAGCTTGACGTATTCGAAATCACCCGGCTTGTTGTCGATCCCAACTTTTGGCGGTGCAATCCAACCGGCATACTGACCCGGCTCACTGACCGGTTTCATCAGCGATTGAATGAAATCCCCGTCCGCGTGCGAGGGCAACCAATTGGGCAGTCCGGCATCATAATCGGCCCCGTTCAGCAAATTACCTTCGGGATCAAACAATTTGTCAGTAAAGACGCCAATCTTACGGTTAAACGCCTCATGCGGCAGCGTCATCTCAAACTCGACCCCCAGCTTGGCGATGCCTTTGTTCCAACGACCAACGCCACCGGCTGCGTCTTTGGTATAGTCATCCCGCAGACGCATGTTGATAGCCGTCAGTGCCGGCACCTCATGCTGTACCATCTTGCCATCGACAATATCCCAGACCTTATAGGTGTCACCGGCCAACTGATGATCGTCGTCAATCCGCTGCTCCAAATACCGCCCCTTGATGCCGGAATTAAAGGCATTGGCGGCATTGGTCGACACCTCTTGGCCAAACAGATCAAGTGACAAAGTATAGTGCATGTTCAGCTTTTTCTGGATCAACGGCAGGTCAATCACCCCAAGCGCGCGAATCTTGTCGATGTCATAGGGGTCCGTGATCCCGGCCTCGTTCATCGCTTCACAGGTGCGTTGAATGGTCCGCCCGACGCCGGTTTCGCCGACAAACATATGGTGCGCTTCTTCGGTCAGCATGAACCGGCAGGTGCGTGACAACGGATCAAACCCCGATTGCGCCAGGCTCTCCAGCTGCATCTTACCATCACGGTCAGTGAAATAAGTGAACATGAAGAACGACAGCCAATCTGGCGTCTCTTCGTTAAACGCGCCCAACATTCTTGGTGCTTCTTCGCTGCCCGAACTACGGCGCAGCATATCGTCCGCCTCTTCCCGCCCATCACGGCCAAAATACTTGTGCAGCAAATAGACCATCGCCCACAGATGCCGCCCTTCTTCGACGTTGACCTGAAACAGGTTGCGCAGATCATACAGCGACGGCGCAGTCAGGCCCAGAAACCGTTGCTGTTCGACGCTCGCAGGCTCTGTATCGCCCTGAAT
>DAOUQK010000065.1 GCA_030625695.1 Paracoccaceae bacterium
TGAAACTTGAATCCAAGAACCCCGCGTCATATTCCACCACTGGCGGGCAGGCACTCACGGCTCGTTCAGAACCGACCGTCGCGCAGGCGCTGAGCAAGCTTGCCACGACTCCGAGGGCGGCGAGCGGCGGCCTCAAGCATCCGGCGTTGAGTATCATTCGCTTTCTCCCGGTTTTCGAGACGTTCCACCATCCGCCCAGCGCGTTCGCCATTACTTGTTTTCCAAGACCTTTAGTTTGCGCATTATTTTAGTTTGCGCATTATTTGATCAGCAGCTTTCGCAGCTCCCGGCTGTGACGCCATCTTTACCGAGATTTCCTTTAAACGTTTCGACATATTCTGATCCGAAATCAGGTCCATAACTGCGCTGCTAAGCTTCTTTGGAGTCCAGTCTGTGCGATCCATATGCCGTCCCGTGCCTGTCTGGGCTGCGCGTGATGCATTGTCATGCCCATCCCAGCAATACGGCATGATCAGAGATGGGACACCAAAATGCAAAGCCTCGCAATAGCTGTTGTTGCCCCCGTGATGGACGAACAAATCCGCCTGCGCGACAATAGAGGGCTGTGGAAACCAACTGCCAAGATGAACATTGTCCGGAACACGCTGATAGCTCTCCAAAAAACCCCCGACATTCACAAAGAACCGGGCCGGCAGTGTCGCAAATATCTCGATCATGCGGCTGATGAGATCGGTATCGATCGCCCCAAGGCTGCCAAAGCTGAGATAGACGATCGGGCCTTCATTCACGGGCAGCGACGGCGGGTCAAATCTTGCTTCTTCGCGCACGCAACCCTCGAGAAACACAAAACGGTCCACCGGCAGTGGGTAGGCCCGGTCATAGCAGATGGCTGACGGGGCCAGAAGCAGGTTCAGATGGTCCGAGATTTCGAGGAATTGGCCCGGTGGCAAAGGTGTCAATCCGCGCGACCGGCGAAAGCGGTTGTAGCGGCGGTGCGCCGGGTTGGTTTTTGCCAGATAGGCGGCCTCAAACGTGGGACGGGCCGGATCATCGGCAGCCATCCCGGATAGATAGGGCGGCACATTGGGGTCAGGAATTTCGGTTTCCGCGCAGGACACCACCCGTATCCATGGCACGCCCGCATTCGCGATCGCCGGGAACATGATGACATTATCAAGCACAATGGCATCAGGCTTGATCCGCCTGATCAGCGTCTCCAATCCGGCTTCGGCCTGGATGACGGTATCAACAATCGCTTCCCACGTTGGCGCAACATAGCTGGTAAGTTGCTCCATTGGATCGTGGTTGAAATGCTCAAGGTGGGTCGTCACGAACGCCTGCCACGTCTCTTCACTTTGCTGGCTGTTCGTGGAATCCGTGGGCAAGTGATATTCCTTGAAGCCGTATTCGGCGAAGATCCCGGTAAAACCCGCATGGCACAGGAACACCGGCACAGCACCTACGCGCTGAAGCTGTTGCGCAATACCAACGCAATTCAGGGCCGACCCAAAACTGGCCTCGGGGAACAGGGCAATGACCGGGGCTGCGGTCATGCCACTGCGCCCGGAGTCAACGGCAGGATACCACGATTGGCCGCTTTCGGTCTGCGAATTTGCGATCTGCGCAAGTGCAGCACCATCTGATCGGCCGCAAGCTGCAATTGCATCCGTTCAAGGCTGTCGAGGATGTCCAGATGCTCTTCAAGAGACTGGCGCAATCTGAAATCAGGGATGGAATGGTCCTTTTGCGTAGTCAGGCGCAACCGCTGGTGGGCCGAAAGCGCGCCGCATGCAAATCGATTGCCAGAGCTTTCAGCGATAAAGCTGTGAAAAGCGCAATCCAAACGCAAAAAGGCGACACTGCTCATGCTGCCATCACTGCGGCGCAGAAAGTCCTTCATCTGTTGGCGCATCATGCCGACTTTTTGGCTGTCCATGGAAAACCCGGGTGCCAGGATCGCTTGCGGCTCAAGCGTCAAGCGAAAGGCAAGACTTTCGGCCAAAGCGTTGGGTGTATCCAGAATTGGCTGAAACGCCCACGCACGACCAGGAAGTTGCGTTACGATTCCGTCAGAGCTAAGTATTTTTAATGCATTTAGTACAGCTGACCGAGGCGCGCCGTATCTCCGCACAAGCGCGCTGACAGATTGCACATCGGCAATCCTGCGCTCTGCGCGGTCTGACAGAATGCGCTCCGCCAAAGACTCTTCGATATCCTCAAGCTGCGACGACCCGTCCGCCGTAACCAATTCCGGCTTCATATTCAGAAAGAACCCCTCTTCCTCACGACGCAAGACTATATTATTTACCTCCAGTATCTTAAGCGCTGATCGGATCGGCGTACGAGATACACCGCAGGCTTCTGACAGCACGGTTTCCGGTAAATGGTCACCCTCGCGCAACCCACGCTCCAGCACGATCTCGACTATTTGACGCGCTAGTTTCAGGTGGTTCTGGCGCGTGTTACTGCGGGGCCTGATCATCAACGCGCCTCTTGCAAGAAGGGTTGGATCGCCATCTCTCGAGTTGTCGGCAGCGATGCGAAAAAGACTGCAAATACAAATTGACGTATATTCTCTTTCATTAATACTGAACATATCGCGATCACGAAGAATCGCAAGATAAATTCAACCGGCTCCAAATGCGCCGGAATTCCAACAAACGGACCTGGAGGTACCTTTATGACGAAAATTACACTGCGCGCTGGCGTTTGTCTTGTCGCTGTGGTGGCCGCACTTGGCGCGCCTGCGCTGGCGGAGCCGCTGAATGTGTCCAACTGGGACGGTTATATGGCACCTGACGCCATCGACAATTTCAATGCAGACACTGGCAATCAAGCCGAGTTGGTTCTGCACGCCACAAACGAAGAAATCATGGGCAAACTGATCGCGTCCAAAGGCGTCGGCTATGACGTTGTTTTTGTCTCGTCGCCCTTCGCAGAAGTTCTGCATAATTTGGGTTTGGCGGAAGAGCTTGATCACGCGAAGATTCCGAATGCCGCAAACCTTTATGCCGAAGCCAATGCACTGCCGCATGATCCGGGCAACATGTTCTCTATGCCATATGCATGGGGCACGACCGGTCTGTGCTACCGCTCTGACCTGGTAGATGCACCAACATCCTGGAACGACCTGCTCAAGCCTACAGCCGATGTCGCGGGCAAAACAACAATGCTGGCAACAGACCGCTGGTTGCTGGCAGCGGGACAGTTGGCGCTGGGGTATTCGGTGAATGAAACCGACCCGGCCAAAATGGCCGAAGTGCGCGATCTGCTGATCGAGGCCAAAGGCACGTTGCTGGCCTACGACGACACCACTTTTTACGCCAAGCTCGTCTCGGGCGAGGCCGAACTGGTGCATGCATGGGACGGCTGGTGCAACTATGGTATCGGCGAAAATGCGGACATCAAGTATATGATCCCGAAAGAGGGCTCTGATCTGTGGGTCGATACCATGGTGATCCTCAAAGCGTCCGAGCACAAAGAAGCGGCTTATGCGTTTGTGAACTACATCCTCGATGCCGATAACCACCGTTGGGCAGCCGAGAACATCCTGTACAAAGTGCCGAACGAGGCCGCGATGTCCGGCGTATCTGCCGACCTGATCACGGCGTATCCGAACATGGGCATGAAGCCAGCTGATATGATGGGCTTTGAACAGTTGCGTGATGTGGGCGCGGCACAGCGTGACTACTCACGCCTGGTTTCGGAAATCAAAGCTGCAAACTAAGCTGTTTTGCCCCGGCGGTCGGACGCCGGGGCACCCTTCCCCCTTTTCCGTTGAACACCGAAGCCCTGATGGTGCAGGCCTGACTCATGACAAATGACCGCCGACCGCTGATTCTGATGTCCCCCGCGTTGCTGTGGTTGTTTGGGCTGATGGTCGTGCCGTGCCTGCTGATCCTGGCGCTCGCCTTTTTTCGCCGCGGCCTTTATGGCGGCATAGAATACACGTGGACACTCGAGAATATTGCACTGGTTTTTGACCCGCTCTATTTCAAGATATTCATGAAATCAGCGGGTATTGCCGGTCTTGCGGCCGGGATTGCATCCGTTCTCGGCTACGCTGCAGCCTATGCCATCGCATCCATGCCGCGCCGTCATCAGCCGATGCTGTTGTTCTTTGCTGTGCTGCCGTTCTGGTCGAACTATCTGGTGCGCACCTATGCCTGGATCGTGCTGCTGAACCGCGAAGGGCTGATCGTGAACCTGGCCCGCTGGTTCGGGTTCGAGGGCGAAATGCCCAAATTGCTTTACACTGAATCCGCTGTCGTGATCGGGCTGGTTTACAATTATCTGCCGTTTGTGATCCTCAGCTGTTATGCACCGCTGTCTCGCCTGAACCCGGAAATCGCCGAGGCCTCGCGCGATCTGGGCGCGTCAGGCTGGAAGACGTTCCGGCGGATCACTTTGCCCATGACCGTGCCGGGGATTGCGACGGGGTTCGTCTTTGTCTTCGTGCTGTCGATTGGCAATTTCGTGACCCCCGCTTTGTTGGGCGGCGGCCAGTTCCAGATGATCGGGAACCTTGTTTATGCGCAGTTCCTGACCGCCAACGATTGGCCCTTTGGTGCCGCCCTGTCGATGGTGCTGATCCTTGTGATGCTCGGGCTTTTGATGCTGCAGGCGGTGGTGACCGAACGGGCTTCGGGCGGGAAGAAGCAGATCGATGGCTGATCGCAACACCTTCCGCCTGATGCTGCTGATCCTGGGCGTCATTTTTGCGTTTCTTTACATCCCAATTTCGGTTCTGGTCGGGCTTTCTTTCAACGAAGGAGGGCTGCCCACTGCCTGGACCGGGTTTTCGGTGAAATGGTATGGCGCGTTGCTGCAAAACAGTGACATCTTGCAGGCGGCCGGAAATACGCTGTTTGTCGCGATATTCTCGACAATCCTCTCGACGATCCTTGGCAGTTTGTTGGCTGTGGGCGTGGAACTCCGCCGCCGCAATGGCAAATGGCTGGAAACCATTATCTTCGCCCCGATGATCATCCCCGACATCGTGCTGGCTATTGCGCTTCTCAGCTTCTTCTCGCTGCTGGGTGCCAGGATGGGGCTGCACACGATTGTTGTCAGCCACGTCGTCTTCAATCTTGCCTTCGTCTGCGCCGTGGTGCGCGCGCGTCTCAGGAACTTTGACTGGTCAATTGTCGAAGCCTCGACCGATCTGGGTGCTTCAACCTTTACCACCCTGATCCGTGTGATCCTGCCAGTGCTGATGCCCGCGATCCTTGCCGGGGCGTTGCTGGCCTTCACCTTGTCAGTGGATGAATTCATCATCGCCTTCTTCACGGCGGGTGCAGGGCGGTCTTCGATCACCTTGCCGATGCAAATCTACGCCATGATCCGCTTTGGCGTCACCCCTGAAATCAACGCTTTGGCCACCGTCGTGATGGGCGTCTCGGTCATAGCGCTGGCCTTGTCACAGCGGCTCAACCGTGGAGGTCTGCCCGGACAATGACGCGCCCTCTTTTGTCACTTCAGAATGTCAAAAAATGCTTTGGCACAATCGCCGCCGTAGACGGCGTGACACTGGACATCCACGAGAATGAATTTTTCGCTCTGCTGGGCGCATCTGGAAGTGGCAAAACGACGTTGCTCCGGATGCTTGCGGGATTCGAGGATCTGACTGCGGGTGATATCCTGCTCGAGGGCACCTCGATTGCGAATATCCCCCCCAATCGGCGGCCTGTGAATCTGATGTTCCAAACCTATGCGCTGTTTCCTCATATGACGGTCGCGCAAAACATTGCTTACGGGCTGGAAATGGACAAGCTGCCCAAGGCGCAGATCAAAACACATGTGGATGAGATACTGCAGGTCATCCAGCTTGCGCACTTGGCGAAACGCAAACCCGATCAGCTTTCGGGCGGCCAACGGCAACGGGTCGCACTGGCGCGCGCCTTGGTCAAACGACCCAAGGTGTTGTTGCTTGATGAACCGCTGGGTGCCCTGGACAAAAAATTGCGCGGCGAGATGCAATTGGAGCTGAAGCGCCTGCAGCATGAATTTGGCATCACCTTCATCGTGGTGACCCACGACCAGGAAGAGGCGCTTGTCATGGCCGACCGTGTTGCCATCATGCAGGACGGCGCGCTTTTGCAGGTCGGCACCCCGCACGAGATTTACGAATTCCCGGAAACCCGTTTTGCTGCGGATTTTATCGGGGTAATGAACTTTCTACCGGTAAAGGTCAGCCGTGGTGCGGCACATACGTCAAACGGCACCAGGATCGCGACGGACAAGCCCCTCGATCTACCTGATGGCAGCGCTGCCGTGGCGGCGATCCGGCCAGAGCGGCTGCACGTGGGGATCCAGTCCGACAACATGCTGACGGGTGAAATCACCGCCATCGCCTATCACGGGCTGGACCTGTTGCTTCACATCATGACCCCGCTCGCTGACACCCCGATCATTTCGCGCATGACGGCCGATGTCGCCGATCACCATAACCCCGCAGTCGGCCAACAGATCACCGTCGGCTGGTCCGCCAGGGACACCCACATTTTCCCGGCCTGAGTGCCGGTACACCACCCAGAGGAGACATCATGGAACCGAAAACTTTCGCCTTCTTCCCCGAGGCCGCCTATGGCCCCGCGCTGAATTCGGTCGGGATCGCGCAGGCGATCACCGCAATGGGCCATAAGGCTGTGTTCCTTTCCGATCCGGGCTTTGTCGAAATCTACGAAGGCTACGGGTTCGAAGCGCATCCTGTCGCCCTGTCCGAACCGATGCCGCCCGAACAGATGGCGAAATTCTGGGAAGACTTCATCAACGGCCACATTCCCAACTTCCGCAAAGCGCCGATTGATCAGATAGACAATTATGTCAAGGAATGCTGGGAGGCGATCGTAGACAGCGCCAAATGGGCGGAAAAAGACCTGCCTGCCGTTCTGGACAGGATCAAGCCGGATGTCATCGCGGTGGACAATGTGATCCTGTTCCCTGCGATCAAACAATACGGTGTGCCATGGGTGCGGATCATCTCTTGCTCGGAAAACGAGATCGAGGACCCTGCGATCCCGCCACATCTGTCTGGCATGTCCGAGAACGACACCGCGGGTCACGCCGCCTTCCGCGCAAAGTTTGAAGAGGTTATCGCGCCGATCCATGCTGACTTTAACACCTTTCTCGCGACTTGCGGCGAAGATGCGTACAAACTCGGCGAGTTCTTTGAGGCGTCGCCTTTCATGAACATGATGCTCTACCCCCAACCCTTGACCTACAAGCGCGCCAAACCTCTTGATCCGGCGCGATTCCAGTATTTGGAAGGCTGCGTGCGCAAGGATGACTCTTACGACGTGCCTGAATTTGCGGCCAATAACGACGGCCCGCTGCTTTACATTTCATTCGGCTCACTTGGTGCCGGTGATACAGATCTGCTCAAACGGCTCATTTCGCTGGTCGGCAAAAGCCGCTATCGGGCGCTGGTCAATGTGGGCGACTACATGGACGAATACAGCGACATCCCCCCCAATGTTGTCATCCAGGGCTGGTATCCACAGCCGTCCGTCATTCCACAGGTCGATGCCGTAATTCACCACGGTGGCAACAATTCCTTTACTGAATGCCTGTATTTCGGCAAGCCCGCAATCATCATGCCCTATGTCTGGGATGGCCATGACAACGCAATGCGCGTGCAGGAAACCGGTTATGGCTTTCGCTCAGACCGTTATGATTGGACCGACGAAGATATCATCGCCAAACTGGAGAGCTGCCTGACCGACACTGACATGCAGGCCAAGCTTGATGCGATTTCCAAGCATATGCAAAGCTGTGAAGGGCCGCTCAAGGCGGCACGTCTGCTCACCGGGTTGCTGAAATGACGAACCTCAATTCATCTGCGCCGCATATCCATGGCGCGTGCGGTTTCGACGATCTGGTGGATTGGGGCCCACAGCCCGACGCGCTGGACGGCACGTCACATTCCACTGGCAGACTATTGCACAAGGGACCGGGCAACATACCCGAAACCGGCATCTGGGACTGCACGCCGGGGCGCTGGCGCATCTCGGTGCCGCGTGACGAGTTTTGCCATTTCGTGTCAGGCCGGGCGCAATATCGCGCCGACAACGGCGAGATCATTGACGTGACCTCGGGCACTTGCGTGCTTTTCCCCGCCGGATGGACGGGCGAGGCCGAGATATTCGAGACCATCCGCAACATTTACATGCTCTGCTAAGGCACATATCAGATGAAAACACCCGTTATGCACAACCCAACCGAGATCACCGACACGGTTGACTGGGGCATCATTCCCACGATGATCGAAGGCGCATCCCACACCAGCGGCAAGGTCCTGCACAAAGGCCCTGATGGTCAGTCGGAATGCGGTTTGTGGATCTGCACCCCTGGCAAATGGAATTGTCACGTCACCAGAGACGAATTCTGTCACTTCCTTGAAGGGCGCTGCACCTATACCCACGAAAGCGGCGATGTGATCGAGATAACTCCCGACACAGCCGCCTTTTTTCCGCAAGATTGGAAGGGCATCTGCACCGTCCATGAGACCGTCAAGAAGGTCTATATGATCCGATGACAATGACCCGGGCCTCTTTGGAACTTGCCCCCCCGGTCGCAACATTTCTTGCACGTCACGGACATGGGATGGCCGAATTGAAACGGTTACCAAGCGACGCGTCGGCACGCAGCTATATCCGCCTGCAAGGAACCGGCCAGCTCCTGATGGAGGACCGCACCGATCCGAAAGGGTTTGCTGCCTTCATCCGGCTGGCCCGGCATCTGGCCGCGCTGGGGCTAAGCGCACCACGCGTCTTTGGGGCCGACCCGGCGGTTGGACTGGCGCTGATCGAAGATTTCGGCACCGGGACATATGGCACCCTGTTGAAGGGCGGCCATGACGAGGCCGCGCTTTATGCGCTAGCCATCGACGCGCTTTTACATTTGCACCACCATCCTGACGCGGTGGCCATCACCGTTCCACCCTACGATATGACCCTCCTTCTCAAAGAGGTTTCCGTCTTTTCAGATTGGTTTGTTCCTGCCTTCAATCCCGAAGTGGATACCGCGCGTTTCGACAGGACATTCCGCGCGCTTTGGACACGGGCGTTCGCGCCCTTGGACGGTCATAACACCGCACTTGTCCTGCGTGATTTTCACATTGATAACCTGATGTTGTTAGACTCTCGCAGCGGCGTGCAATCCTGTGGCCTGCTTGATTTTCAGGACGCAGTGACCGGGTCGGCCGAGTATGATCTTGTGTCCCTGCTGCAAGATGCCAGACGCGATCTGGCGGCCGGGTTGGAAACGAAAATTCTGCATCGCTACATCGCGGCGGCCCCGCCCTCGGCTGGGCCCGGCCGCGAAATTACCCACCGCTATCACCTGCTGGGGGCACAACGACATACCCGTCTGGCTGGACAGTTCCTGCGGCTGAACCAGCGCGATGGCAAACCCGGTTACCTTGCCTTCATGCCCCGAGTTCTGCGGCAAATGCAGGCCGCCTTGAAGGACGCGCACCTACACGAGATCGAAGACTTCATCGACACAACATTGCCTGGCTGGCGCGACGCTGGCCCAATGCTAGCTCAGCGTTTTCACGAACCGCATAAGGACACATAATGCCTGACCCGCTTACTGCTTCCTACTTTGTCTCCTCTGATATTCGTGCCAGCGAGGGCGAGACTTACGACGTGATCGACCCGGCGACGCTTTGCCTCGTGGGCCAACGCGCCGAGGTGACACCAGCAGAATTGCAATCGACCCTGGGCACTGTCACGGCAGCGCAAGCCCTGTGGAAGCAGGTCGATGCCAAGACCCGCGCGCAACGATTGCATGCACTTGCCCACCGGATCGAGACGACTGATCTGACAGATTGCGCCATCCTGATGAGTCGTGAGATGGGCAAGCCCTATCCCGAAGCAATTGGCGAACTCGCCAATTGCGCGCCCATTTTCCGCTACTACGCCGAAATGGCCCGTGATGACGCTGGCAAGATCGCAGGCACCACCCAGACTGGGTCGCTCCAGTTCGCCAGATACGAACCGCTTGGCGTTTCGGTGCATATCATGCCGTTCAACTTCCCGGTATTGCTGATGTGCTGGACGGTTGCGGCCTCGCTGGCGGCCGGGAACGGTTGCGTGGTCAAGCCGGCCGAGGCAGCAACCCTGTCGACGCTCGAATTCATGAAGGTTTTTGCCGAACTTCCCGACGGCCTGGTGGCTTGCCTGCCCGGCGGTGCCGATATCGGAAGGGCGCTGGTGGATAGCCCGCTGACCCATGCGGTGGCCTTCACCGGCTCGGTTGCCGCCGGCCAGGCCGTCGCCACAGCCGCTGCCGCCAGAATGAAACCTGCGGTGATCGAAGCAGGAGGCTCTGACCCGATGATAATCAGTTCTCACGCTCCGGTTGATGTCGCCGCTGCCGGTGCCGTCACAGGGGCATTCCACATGTCGGGGCAGGTCTGCACGTCAACCGAACGCCTTTATGTCGTGGACAGCGTCCACGATGCCTTCATCACCGCCTTTGCGGCAGAAACCGGGTGCCTGCGGATCGGCAACGGTCTGAAAAAATCCGAGATCGGTCCGCTGGTCAGCAAAGCCGCCCGCGACAAGGTTGAACGTCTGGTTGCCGATGCGGTTGCAAAAGGTGCCACTGTAGTCTGCGGCGGACGCATTCCGCCCGGCCATCAAACCGGGTGGTTCTATGAGCCGACGATCCTCACGGGATGCACCACCGATATGGATCTTATGCACGAGGAATGCTTTGGCCCGGTTGCGGCGGTGGTCCGTGTGCCTGATTTTGACGCCGCCATCGCCGGGGCCAATGCTTCGGAATTCGGGCTTGGTGCCTCGGTTTTCACCACCTCGCTGGAAGAAGCGCACGAGGCTTATGCGCGGCTCGACGCAGGTATGGTTTGGATCAACAACCCGATGATCGACAACGATGCACTGCCCTTTGGCGGCTGGAAGACCTCGGGTATCGGGCGCGAATTGGGACGCCAGGGCCTGGATGCGTTCCGCCGCTCGAAGATGGTGATCATGGATCACAAACCCGTGCGACAGGACTGGTGGTACCCCTACCCGGACGACTGGTTTCTGGAAACGGGGGGACGCAAGCGCAACTGATGGATGAAAAGGAATCGACAGGTGCAGACAGATGACCGTCCTGGATAAATTAGCGGCGGCCAGCTCAAACCCGTATTGGTCAACGACGGTTGGCGACAGCACTGCCTGCCCTCCACCAGCCTCGGATGTGGCCTGCGACCTGGCCATTATTGGCGGTGGCTTCACCGGCCTGTGGAGCGCCTTGAAAGCCCGCGAACGTTACCCTGATGCGCGGATTGTGGTGCTCGAGTCCGGAAAATGCGGTCATGCCGCCTCGGGGCGAAACGGCGGTTTTTGTGCCCCGTCCATTTCGCATGGCGTATCCAATGCACTGGCTCGCTGGCCGCGCGAGGCGGAAACCCTGATCAGACTGGGTCGCGAAAACCTTGAAGCTTTGGCGCAGGACCTTGACGCCTTTGAGATCGACTGCGACTTCGAGCTTGCAGGCAAGCTCAATGTCGCCGCAACCCCCTGGCAGATCAATGGGCTGCGTGCGATGGCGCAAAACTACAACCGTTTCGGCATCGACAACACTCTGCTTGAAGGCGAGGCTTTTCGCAAAAAGCTCGATAGCCCTACTTATATGGCGGGGCTGTTCGAGCCTAACTATGGGCTGGTCAATCCCGGCAAGCTTGTTGCAGGGCTGCGGAAATGCTGCTTGGCCCGCGGGGTTGCGATCCACGAATACACCCTCGTCACGGCGCTGCGTGCCACGGAACAAGCCATTGTCCTGAGAACACAAGACGCCACTATAACGGCGAAAAAGACGATCTTAGCCACGAATGCGGCCCGGCCTTTGCTCAAACGCCTCCGCACCGCGATCATCCCGGTCTATGACTATTCGCTGGTGACCGAACCGCTGAGCGAGGAGCAATTTACCAGCATTGGCTGGACCGGTTCCCATGGCGTTGCCGACAGTGGCAACCAGTTTCATTATGCCCGCAAGACAGCGGATAACCGCGTCCTCTGGGCTGGGTTTGATGCAATCTACCATTATGGCAGCAATTGTGATCCGTCCCTTCTGCAACGTCCGGAAACATTCAAGCTTCTGGCGCAGCAGTTTGCCCAGAGCTTTCCAACGCTGGCCAACATCCGCTTTGATTTCAAATGGGGAGGGATCATCGATACATCGGCCCGCACGACCTTCTTTTCCGGCACTGCCTGCAAAGGCCGGTTGACCTATGCCATGGGCTTTACCGGTCAGGGCGTTTCGGCCAGTCGCTTCGCCGCGTTGACGATGCTGGACCTGCTGGAGGGTGCGCATACAGAGCGCACCGAATTGATGATGCTGCGTCGTCGGCCCCCGCCGTTCCCTCCTGAGCCCCTCCGAGCGGTGATCGTAAGTATGGCGCAAAAACGCCTCGCTCACGAGGATCGCACCGGCCACCGCCCCCTGTTGTTGCGCACGCTGGATGCTTTTGGCATCGGCTTTGATTCATGAGAGACAGACCCTGCCCATGTGTTCGCGTTTGAAACCTTGGCACCCCCGCGAAACGTATCTGTCCGGTGTCCCTGCTCTGACGGCGAAGGAGATGATGCGATAGTGTCCACCATTGATAGTGGACATCTTGGAGCACTCTATGGCG
>DAOUQK010000332.1 GCA_030625695.1 Paracoccaceae bacterium
CCGCTTTCATCAACGTTGTAGTTGCTTCCTACAACGAGACGCGGCGCTGAAATCAATCCGGTGGCCGGTGCATAAAGCTGATGCGCACCAAGTAACACGCGCGCGACTTCCAGTCTTAGTTCCGCAGCCCGAAGTCCGGTCTTCGCCAATTCTACGGCAAACTTTGCATCGCTGTAAGCTGCAAGCGATGTCACGTTCCGTTGCTTCAGTTTCTCTTGCCGCGAGAAGTCTTCTTCACGTTGCTTCAATATTGTTACTGTGCGTTCAACCGCGTTTTCCGCCAGTTCGACTTCCATGGATTTCAAAACGGCATCAAGTTCGACAAGAAGGTCTCCTTTGGAAACCAGTTGCCCCTCGACAAAATGCAACGCTCCTATTCTTGCGTCAACCAGAGCGGTCACTTCCCAACTTTGGGCGGCAATGACGACACCTTCCGAGCTGAGCTGGTTTTCCTGGGCAAGAGCGGGACCGGTGCAAAACATCCCTACGAGCAGTAAGAATATTGATCTCCTGGCAGTCATGGAAATACCTCCATTTATTTTATCAAAGACACTGATTACCTACCGAGAAAGTTGGTTAGGTGTTACCGGGCGATTTCTGATGACGTTAGCGATTTCCACCGCCATCAAACCGCGCCGCATCTGCCGCGGCGCGCCGGACGGCATTGGATTTGTGTTGGGTTTCCGCATATTCCGCCTCGGGGTCACTGTCATATACCACGCCGCCGCCGGCCTGAATATACAGCTTTTGATCCTGCACCACCGCAGTGCGCAGGGCGATGCACATGTCCATGTCACCACCCGCACTAAAATAGCCAACGCCGCCACCATAAACGCCACGTTTTTCTGGTTCCAATTCGTCGATGATCTGCATGGCGCGCACTTTTGGGGCACCTGAAACTGTGCCTGCCGGCATGCCGGCAAAAAACGCGTCCAAGGCGTCTTTTCCGTCGGCCAATTCGCCCACCACGTTGGATACGATGTGCATGACGTGGCTATAGCGTTCGATGATGAATTGTTCGGTCGGCTTGACCGTGCCGATCTTAGCCACCCGTCCGCAGTCATTGCGGCCCAGATCAAGCAGCATCAGATGTTCGGCCAATTCCTTTTTGTCGCCCAGCAATTCCGCCTCTAATGCCCGGTCTTCCTCGGGCGTGGCCCCGCGCGGGCGGGTGCCGGCGATGGGCCGGATGGTGACTTCGCTGCCAAACACCCGGACCAGAATTTCAGGGCTGGCACCGACCACCTGAAAGCCGCCAAAGTTGAAATAGAACATGAATGGCGACGGGTTGGTGCGGCGCAACGACCGGTACAAAGCAAAGGGAGGTTGCGTGAATTCTTGCGTCCAGCGTTGTGACGGAACCACCTGAAAAATATCCCCGGCGCGGATATATTCCTTGGCCTTTTCAACGGCTTGTAAATACGCGTCTTTGGTGAAGTTTGACACAGGTTCGCTGGCCTCAACCGCTTCACCCAGGGTGCGCCGGTCTGCGGGCATGGCCCGTTCCAGATCGCGCAGCGCGTCCATCACCCGCTCGCCCGCTTGCGCGTAAGCGGCGCGCGCGGACTGTCCCCCTGATACCCAGGCCGGGGATACCACCGTTACTTCGCCTTTGACGCCGTCCAGCACTGCCACCACAGACGGGCGCAGCATCAGGGCATCGGGCAGGCCCAGGGGGTCGGGGTTCACATCCGGCAAATGTTCGACCAGGCGCACCATGTCATAGCCGAGATAGCCAAACAGGCCCGCCGCCGCCTGCGGCATGTCGGCGGGCAGGTCGATCCGGCTCTCTGCGATCAGGGCGCGCAGATTGTCCATCGGATTGCCGTCCTGCGGCTCAAACCCGTCGGGGTCAAACCGGGCTGAGCGGTTGAGCGACGAGGTCGCCCCGTCACAACGCCAGATCAAGTCGGGTTTCAGGCCAATGATCGAATAACGTCCGCGCACTTCGCCGCCCGTCACGGATTCCAGCATGAATGCGTCTTTCTGCGCATCCGTCAGCTTGAGCATCAGTGACACAGGTGTGTCCAGATCAGCCGCCAGCCTTGTATAGACCACCTGATTTTCACCCCGCTCATACGCAGCGGCGAAACTGTCAAAATCCGGGGTCAGGGCCATGTCGAACCTTTGCTAAAGTACTATTGGAAGTTGGCCTGCACGGCGTTCAAGGCGCGTTGATCCAGCATCGGCTCGGCCCGGAATTGCGCGTCGCCGATAAAGGCATCAAACAACGCCTGAGCCAGCGATTGATTTGCTTCTTCGCCAAGACGTTCGCGCAAAGCCGCCAGTTCGGTGGTTTCTTCGGGGGGCAGTTCTTCGTCCAGACGCACCACAAACACAGCGCCTTCGCCGTTGATCACCCGCAACTCGCCCATATCCATTTCGAACACTTGATTCATGAAATCGGCTGGTGTGCCTTGCAAATATGCGGTGCGCGTCAGGCCGGCTTCGGTTGTTGGCGCGACCCCGGTGGCGCTGAAATCGCCCGAGGTAACGTATTGCGTCACCGCGCGTTCGGCCATCACCTGAAGCGCCTGTTTGGTCTGGTTCAATGTCCAGGCAACAATCACCCGGTTGCGGGCGGTGTCAAACGGTTCGGGGCGTTCAGGCAGGACTTCGTTCAGTTGCAGGGCGAACATCGCCCCATCCTGAAGAAACGCCACCGCTGGGAAATCATCCTCGGTGACCGCAGTGGCCGCCGCGCGGAACTTGGCATAGGCGGCAACACCTTCATACGACAGAGCCGTCCAGTCGATGGTGTCCAGCTGCATATCGGTCTCGTCCGCCAGTTCTTGCAAGGTGGCACCACCAGCCAGAAGGTCGTCAACGGTTTCGGCCTGCGCGTCGATCAACCGCCGGGCGCGTTCGCTGGCCAGTTCTTCGTGCAGTTCTTGGCGGGCGTTAGCAAATGTGGTTATCTGCTCGGCCAGGCTTCCATTAATGCGGAACAGGGCAGGGCCAAGATCAGAATCCAACGGGCCGATAACTTTACCGATTTCAGCGGCAAAGACAGCGTCGGCAGCCCCCCCCAGATCGTCAATACTGACATCACCCATATCAACATCCGCAAGGGTCAGACCGCGATCAAGCACCAGAGTTTCAAACGTTGTACCGCCAACTTCGATCTGGGCCTTGGCATCGGACGCGGCGGTAGAATCGCCAAACACCAGCCGCTCAACCAAACGGCGTTCGGGGATGTTGTATTTGTCTGACCGGTCATCATAGAGGTTTTGCAGCGCGTCTTCTTCGACGTCGACCTGGTCCAGCAGCATCGCCGGAGTCATCAATACATAGCTAAGGCGTTTGGTTTCCGGCAGGGTAAAGTCATCGGCGTTGTCATCGTAGAACATTTGCAATTGCTGATCCGTCGGGTCGGCCAGCGGGTCGTTAAGGGCGGTATCGTCGAACCGGACGTGGGTAAAGCTGCGCCGTGCTGCGACAAAATTGGTGATCGCATCGTTCAAGGCATCGGGCATTACTACCCCGTCAATAATCGCAGCTTGCACGATGGTACGGGCAGCTTCGGCGCGCAAATCGGCCTCAAATTCGGCTTCGGTGACGTTGGTGCGTTCCAGTTGAAACCTGTATGCCTCGCGATCAAACGCGCCGTTAACCCCTTGAAAGGCAGAGATTTCGATAATTTCCTGTTGCAAGTTGGCGTCGCCGATCGACAGACCAAGATCAACCACTTCGCTGTCAAGCGAGGCCAGCCCGATCAGACGCGACAGAACCGATTGGTCAATGCCCAATGCGCGGGCCTGCTCCATTTGCAGCGGCTGGCCGGTCTGGGCCTCGATTGAGCGGATCTGGCGTTGC
>DAOUQK010000147.1 GCA_030625695.1 Paracoccaceae bacterium
AGGGGGTAGCCCAACTCCTCGGCCCGAAGGCGGGCCTCTTCGTCGGTGCTGGCGATGGCATTTTCAGGTTGTTTCAGGCCGAGGTCCTGCACCAGTTTCTGAAAGCGTTCGCGGTCTTCGGCCAGGTCAATGGCATCCGGCGTAGTCCCGAGGATAGGGATGCCTTGTTCTTCGAGCGCATTGGCAAGCTTCAAGGGCGTTTGGCCGCCGAACTGGACGATGACGCCATGCAGGGTGCCGTTTTCCTGTTCTACCCTAAGGATTTCCATGACGTGCTCAAAAGTCACGGGTTCGAAGTACAGCCGGTCGGAGGTGTCATAATCGGTTGAGACGGTTTCGGGGTTACAGTTGATCATGATGGTTTCATAGCCCGCGTCCGTCAGGGCATAGCAGGCGTGGCAACAGCAATAGTCGAATTCGATCCCCTGGCCGATGCGGTTGGGGCCGCCACCGAGGATGACGATTTTCTTGCGGTCCGAGGGGCGGGCTTCGCATTCTACGTCGCCCATCATTGGGGCCTCGTAGGTGGAGTACATGTACGGCGTTTGGGCCTCGAATTCGGCGGCGCAGGTGTCAATGCGTTTAAAGGCGGCGTGCACGCCTGCGTTCAGGCGGGTTTTGCGCACGTTGGACTCGGTGGTGCCGGTCAGGGTGGCAAGGCGGGCGTCGGTGAAGCCGAGCATTTTGAGGGCCCGCATTGGGGCCTCGTCGGATGGAAGGCCGCTGGCCCTGACGTTTTCTTCGGCCTCGACGATTTCGCGTATACGGGCAAGGAACCAGGGGTCGAACATGGTGACGGCGTGGATTTCATCGTCGCTCAGTCCGTGGCGCATGGCCTGGGCAATGGTGCGCATGCGGTCGGGGGTTTGGCGCGACAGGGCTTTGATAATGGCGGCGGGGTCCGGCGCGCCGGGGATGTCGATTTCGTCAAACCCTGTGAGGCCGGTTTCCATTGAGGCGAGCGCCTTTTGCAGGCTTTCGTGGATAGTGCGGCCAATGGCCATGGCTTCGCCGACGGATTTCATTGCGGTTGACAACAGCGGCTCGGAGCCGGGGAATTTCTCGAAGGCAAAGCGGGGAATCTTTGTGACGACATAGTCGATTGTCGGCTCAAAGCTGGCCGGGGTGACACGGGTTATGTCGTTGTCGAGTTCATCCAAAGTATAGCCGATGGCCAGCTTGGCGGCGATCTTGGCGATCGGGAAGCCGGTGGCTTTGGAGGCCAGCGCGGACGAGCGCGACACCCGGGGGTTCATTTCGATCACTACCATACGGCCGTCAGCCGGGTTGATTGCCCATTGCACGTTGGACCCACCGGTTTCGACGCCGATTTCACGCAAGACGGCGATCGAGCCGTTGCGCATGATCTGGTATTCCTTGTCCGTCAGGGTCAGCGCCGGGGCGACGGTGATTGAATCGCCGGTGTGCACGCCCATCGGGTCCACATTTTCGATGGCGCAGACGATGATGGCGTTGTCGGCGGTGTCGCGCACCACCTCCATTTCGAATTCTTTCCAGCCCAATAGCGACTCGTCAACCAGTATCTGACTGACCGGCGAGGCGTCCATGCCGGTACGGCAGAAATGTTCGTAATCTTCACGGTTATAGGCGACGCCACCGCCGGTGCCGCCAAGGGTAAAGGCCGGGCGGATGATGGCGGGCAGGCCGATGTCGTCGAGGGCCTCCAAGGCGATGCGCACGCCTGCCGCAAGGTCGGCTTTGCCGTCTTCGCCTTTGGGCGCCGTGACGATTTCTGCACGGGGGTTTTCGATACCCAAGCGGTCCATCGCTTCGCGAAACAGTTTGCGGTCTTCGGCCATTTCGATGGCGGCGCGTTTGGCACCGATCATTTCGACGTTGTACTTGTCCAGCACGCCCATTTCTTCCAGTGCCAGTGAAGTATTCAGGCCGGTTTGGCCACCCATGGTGGGCAACAATGCGTCGGGGCGTTCTTTTTCGATGATCTTGGCGACCACTTCCGGCGTAATCGGTTCGATATAGGTGGCATCGGCCAGTCCGGGGTCCGTCATGATGGTTGCCGGGTTGGAGTTGACCAGAATGACCCGGTAGCCTTCTTCACGCAGGGCCTTGCAGGCCTGCGCGCCGGAATAGTCGAATTCGCAGGCTTGTCCGATGACGATGGGGCCCGCGCCGATGATCATGATCGACTTGATGTCGGTTCTTTTTGGCATGGGTGGGCCCCTATGAATGGTGAAAGTGGCAGCACTGGCAGGTGCTGTACAAATTGTCCTGCGTTATAGGCATGGGGGTGGCGGGCGCAAGCCCCATGCAGCGGGGTAAATGGGCGAGAGGGCGGAATTTGAGTTTATTTTGCGAGATGAAGGGGAGGTGCGGTGTGTGGAATGTAGGCGGGGTGGATGGTTTCAGGGGTGCGGGCCTTGACATCGGAGGCTGGGCGCGGTGTATCGGCGCGAAGATTTCATGTCCTTGAGGAAGTTTCCCATGCACGCCTATCGTAGTCATTCCTGTGCCGCTTTGACGGCGGCTGAAACCGGTCAATCGGTTCGCTTATCCGGCTGGGTGCACCGGGTGCGGGACCATGGCGGCGTGTTGTTCATTGATCTGCGGGATCATTACGGGGTGACGCAGATTTTGTGTGATGCGGACAGTGCGGCGTTTGCGGATGTTGAAAAACTGCGCTCTGAATGGTGCATTCGCATTGATGGTGAGGTCAAGGCGCGCGGCGAAGGGTTGGTGAACCCGAAGATCCCAACCGGTGAAATTGAAGTCTATATTCGCGAGATCGAGGTTTTGGGGGCGGCGGCCGAATTGCCGTTGATCGTTTTTGGCGATCAGGAATACCCGGAAGAGACACGGCTGAAGTATCGCTATCTTGATTTGCGGCGCGAGGCGATGCAGGCGAACATGATTTTGCGCTCGGACGTGGTGGCCAGCATTCGTCGGCGCATGTGGGATATGAATTTCCGCGAGTATCAGACGCCGATCATTACCGCGTCATCGCCCGAAGGCGCGCGGGATTTTCTGGTGCCATCACGCCAGCATCCGGGTAAGTTTTATGCTTTGCCGCAGGCACCGCAGCAGTTCAAGCAGCTGATCATGGTCAGCGGTTTTGACAAATATTTCCAGATTGCGCCGTGTTTTCGCGACGAAGACCCAAGGGCGGACCGTTCGCCGACGGATTTCTATCAACTGGACATCGAGATGAGCTTTGTTGAGCAGCAGGACGTGTTTGATACCATCCAACCGGTTCTGACGGGGATATTCGAAGAGTTTGGCGGCGGTCGCAGGGTCGATCAGGACTGGCCGCAGATATCTTATGCCGACGCAGCACTTTGGTATGGGAGTGACAAGCCGGACTTGCGCAACCCGATCAAGATGCAGGTGGTGTCCGAGCATTTCGCAGGGTCTGGTTTTGCGATCTTTGCCAAACTGTTGGAGCAGGAAGGTACGGAAATTCGCGCCATTCCGGCCAAAACGGGCGGGTCACGCAAGTTCTGCGACCGGATGAATGCATTTGCTCAGAAAGAGGGTCTGCCGGGGATGGGGTATATCTTCTGGCGCAAGCAATCGGCGGATTCAATTGCTCAGGAACAAGGCATTTCGGTTAAAGAGGTGAACGCCAAGGTCAAGGCCGGTGAGATCGTGCTGGGCGAAGAGGCGGCAGGGCCGCTGGCCAAGAACATCGGGCCTGAGCGGACCGAAGCGATCCGGGTTCAACTGGGCCTTGAGGTTGGCGACGCGGCGTTTTTCCTTGGCGGTAAACCCAGCGCGTTTGAGGCTGTGGCCGGCCGGGCGCGCGTCGAGATTGGCAATGCGCTAAAGCTGACCGATCTGGACCGGTTCGCCTTTGCCTGGATCGTTGATTTCCCGATTTATGAACGGGATGACGAAAGTGGCAAAGTCGATTTCGAACATAACCCGTTTTCCATGCCCCAAGGTGGCATGGAGGCATTGCAGGGCGACCCATTGAAAGTGTTGGGCTATCAGTATGATCTGGCGTGCAACGGCTATGAACTGGTCAGCGGTGCGATCCGTAACCATGTGCCCGAGATCATGTTCAAAGCGTTCGAGATTGCCGGGTATGACGAGGCGGAAGTGCGCAAGCGCTTTGGGGCGCTGGTCAACGCGTTCCAATATGGCGCGCCGCCGCACGGCGGTTGTGCGGCGGGCATCGACCGGATTGTGATGCTGCTTGCGGATGAGGCAAACATCCGCGAAGTGATCATGTTCCCGATGAACCAGCGGGCCGAAGATTTGATGATGAACGCCCCAAGCGAGCCGATGAGCGATCAGATGATGGAATTGGGCCTGCGGGTGATCCCGCAAGACTGAAAATTGCGAGGAAAGCCCTTCAGGGCTTGAGGAGCACTCCGTTCAGTATATTTCCGACGGATTCAACTTCCACGCATCCTGATATTTCGGGCGCTTTGCGTCCTTAAGGCTAAGTTCTCCGTTCACAAATTCTCTTGTGGGGATGGTATGGCGGTCAATAGCCCCTTCCAGAGTCATGGCAAGGTCGCGGGCGAACACCCGGTTGGCGGTATACCACGCGTGCGGGATATTGCCTTCGATGTCGATAGTCAGGGCATTTGCCGGGTCCATTGCGTCAAAGAACGGCCCGCAATTGACGTTGGCGGATTTGGGATGGGCATTGGCAGGCAGTCCTACCCGGCCCACGCGTGGCGACACGCCGAGCCGTTTGGCATTGGACACAGCCAGCACCGGGTCAAATGGGTTCTGATAGTTGGTCAGGCGCATGATCCGGCGAAACATCGGGTCGGTGCGCTCATGGCCCTGTGCCAGGCTACCGGCGGATATATCAGCGCTGATCAGGGCGACCTGACCAATGCGCCAGTCGGATTTGAATATTTTGCCGCGATCAAGCGATTTCAGAAAAGCCGAGACAACCACATAGGCGCCGACCGAATGGGCCAGAATGTGGATGTTGGTCTCGCACTTGCCAACGTCGCCAATCGCCAGCGGCAGAATGCCCTTGGTGACAAGGCTTTCAGCGACTTTTGCGCCATCCATACGGTCTTCGGCATAGTTCAGCAGGTGGCTGTCACTGGGCCAGTCAAAGCCAACCACAACCCCGCGCCAGCCTTCGGCGCGCAGGTTGTTTTCCAAGTCGATCTGACGCTTAAAGGCCACCCTTTGGGTGGTGTTGAAACCATGCACATAAAACAGCACATCGCCTTTGGGGCTGGTTGAAAACGGGGTTGCCGTCGCGGCGGCCAAAGCATCGGCCTTGTCGCGAATCTCTTGAAACCATTGCTTGCCTGATTTGAGGATATGTGAGGTATCGGGGGTTGTCTGACCCTCTTGCATCTTCAGATATTTCACCGGGCCGGGATTGGCGTCAAATTCGCCCTTTAGAATTCTGCGGGCGGTCATCATGTAATGGGTCATATCGGCCTCTCAATTTGTGGTTGAATAAATTTAACCTAAATCAAGTCACCATTTCTGCCAACGCTTCTGTGCCCAACACAACGCGATACACACTAACGCGACAAGTTTTGGTGACCCTCTCTTGCTCTGGTTCGCTAATCTGCCCATGATAATAGAACCGTGATGCCCGGACGTAGTCGGGCGGTGCTGACGCGGGATGTGCGCAGTTCAGGAGTTGGTGAATTATGGTTCTGTCACGCTTGGGTGACAAAATACTCGGCTGGCTGGGGCGTCCGCTCCGGTCCGAACATTCGGGCGAAACCGTTTCGCGCGGGGTGCGCACGCATGTGATCATTCTGGACGGCACCATGTCATCGCTGGAACCGGGGTATGAAACCCATGCCGGATCGCTTTACCGTTTGTGCTGCGAGATGGGCTCGCAAGTATCGGTGTTTTACGAGGCCGGGGTGCAGTGGCATTCATGGCGCGGTACGATGGATGTGCTGGTGGGCAAGGGGATCAATCGCCAGATTCGGCGCGCCTATGGCTATCTGGCGTCGCGTTATCATCCCGGCGACAAGATTTTCCTGATCGGCTATTCGCGCGGGGCCTATGCGGTACGCTCGCTGGCGGGGGCGATTGATATGGTTGGGCTGCTCAAGGCCGAACATGCGACGGTGCGCAATATTCGCACTGCCTATCGGCATTACGAAATCCATCCAGACGGGCCGCACGCGCATGCGTTTGCCCGCGCATATTGCCATGATAATGTCGAAATCGAAATGGTCGGCGTCTGGGACACGGTCAAGGCGCTGGGCATGCGGTTACCGTTCCTGTGGCGCGGCACCATCGCGCGCCATGCATTCCACAATCACCGGCTTGGGCCGCACATTCGCAACGGGTTTCAGGCTTTGGCGCTGGATGAAACAAGGGTGGTTTTCACCCCGGTAATCTGGACCTGCCCGCCGGGGTGGGACGGCCATGTGGAACAGGTCTGGTTTCGCGGCGCGCACGGAGATGTCGGCGGCCAGTTGAGCGGCTATGAAGTGGCAAGGCCACTGGCGAACATCCCGCTGGTCTGGATGATGGAGCGGGGAGAAAGTTGTGGATTGCCTTTGCCGGACGGGTGGAAGGCGCGGTTCTATACCGATGTCAGCGGGCCATCGGTGGGCACCTGGAAAGGCTGGGCCAAGATATTCCTGCAACGTCGCAAGCGTCGTATCGGCCAAGACCCGTCTGAGAGGGTGCATGAAACTGTTGGGGTGGAATATGAGGTCGAAGTCACCGGCGAGCGGGCGGTTCTGGACCGTTAACGCCTTCTCAGGCTTTGGACATTTTCATGACAATGCAGGTGGTCGAACCAGTGGCATACAGGCGGTCGTCCTCCAGCCCGCGAATTTCGCCATGGGCGACGGCGGTCGTGCGGCCGACGTGATCAGCCGTGGCTGAACAGGTGATTTCCATGTCCAGAGGGATTGGCCGGATCATGTTGATCTTGTATTCCAGCGTTGTGTACAGAGAACCCTTAGGCACACGGGTCATCACAGCACAAGCCATGGAACTGTCCAGCAACGTGCCGTACCAGCCACCATGCACGGTGCCCATCGGGTTGGTCATGTGGAACGATGGCGCGCCACGAAATTCGGCATGGCCTTCGCTGACTTCATGCAGGCGATATCCCATGGTCTGGCTGATTGGCGGGGCGGGCAGGTCGCCTGCCAGCATCTTTTGCATGAACTCTAGACCGGACAATTGCAAAAGCTGATCCAGCGGCAGCAATCCGGTTAGATCGTCAGCATAGTTCATCACGTCACCTCTTTTGAAGGCACGCTAGGAACTTGTCAGGGGGCGGGCAAGCGTTACGCGACGTAGCGAAGCGCGGCCTTGGGAGTCACACCAATTGCGTGGCAAACATCGCGGGTCAGTTCGGGCCGGTTCATGGTGTAGAAATGCAGGTTCTGCACACCGTCGTCGATCAGATCAGAACACAATTCAGCACAAACTGCCGTTGCCAGCAGGTCTTGCCGGTCGTCCCTCAGCGCTGTTTCAAACGCGTTTTCAAGCCATTGGGGGATAGGCGTGCCGCACCTTTGGGCAAAGTTACGCACGCCTTTCCAGCTTTCAATCGGCAGGATGCCGGGGGTAATCTGATCCGGGTCTATCCCGGCTTTGGCGCAATCGTCGCGGAACCGGAAAAACGTATCGGCCTCAAAGAAAAACTGGGTCAGGGCCTCGGTCGCCCCGGCGTCAAGCTTGGCTTTGAGCCAGTCAATATCGGCCTGACGGTTGGCGGCTTCGGGGTGTTTGTCGGGGTATGCCCCGACCCGGATATTGAAGGTATCAAGGTCGGCCAGCGCGCTGATCAATTCAATCGAAGTGGCAAAGCCGTCCTTGTGGGCGCGAAACCCGCCGCTGCCTTTGGGCGCATCGCCGCGCAGGGCGACGATGTCGCGCACGCCGACCTTGGCAAAACCCTGCGCGATCTCAAGGGTTTCTGCCCGGGTGGCGTTCACGCAAGTCAAATGTGCGGCCACATTCAGGCCCGAGGATTTGTGCAAAGCGGCCACGGCCTCACGTGTCAAATCGCGTGTCGTGCCGCCGGCGCCATAGGTGACGGACACAAAGCGCGGGTCCAGCGGGGCCAGGGTTTGCACTGTGTTCCAAAGGCGGAACGACGCCTCAAGGTTTTGCGGCGGGAAAAATTCGAACGAAACGTTTGGCGCTGGGTGGACTGACATCAGTGATTCCTTTGATTTCATCCCTTGTCGCACCTGCAGCATTGTGAGACAATTTCATAATTCTCAAGAACAACATGAGGCGGACGCAAGGATGCATATCGAATTCCGACATTTACGCACGATCAGGGCGATCCACGAATTTGGCGGGCTGGCGCGGGCGGCAGAACAGCTGAACATCACCCAAAGTGCGTTGAGCCATCAGGTGAAGGGGTTGGAGGATCAGGCCGGGGTGGAATTGTTTGCCCGCCGCTCGAAACCGATGAAGCTGTCCCCGGCG
>DAOUQK010000392.1 GCA_030625695.1 Paracoccaceae bacterium
GGTTGGGTCGAACACGACCCGGAAGAGTTGATAAGCGCCGTTCAGGCCTGCGCCGAAGCATTGGGCGACGTGACCGCGATCGGCATAGATAATCAGGGCGAAAGCTGCCTTGCGTGGGACGCCGTGACCAAACAAGCATTGTCGCCGGTGATCGTCTGGCAGGACAACCGCACAGCCGCACGCACTCAAACGCTGAAGGATCAGGGTCATGAAGCCATGGTGCAGACGCGGGCCGGCCTGCCGCTTGACCCGTATTTCTCAGCCAGTAAACTGGCATGGATACTTGACAATATCCCCGCCGCTACTGCGGCGCATCAAAGGGGAACACTGCGCCTTGGCACCACGGACGCCTTTTTCCTGGACCGGCTGACCGGGCAGTTCAAAACTGATGTCAGCACCGCTTCGCGGACCTCATTGATGAACCTTGAAACATTGAACTGGGACGCCGACCTGTGCGCCCTGTTTGGAGTCCCGGTCGAGATTTTGCCAAATATCTGCGCGACCACAGGCGACTTTGGCACCATAAAAACCGCCGCTGGACATATCCCCGTCACCGCCAGCATCGTTGACCAACAAGGCGCGCTGTTTGGCTTTGGCTGTCACACCAAAGGGGCGGCCAAGATCACCTTTGGCACAGGCGCGTTTGCCTTAATGAACACTGGCGGCACGATCCACCGTCAGCCCGATCAAGGGCTGCTGCCGACGGTTGCCTGGCAATTGCAGGGTCAGGATGCCGTCTATGCCCTGGATGGCGGGGTTTACACCGCCAGTGCGGCGGTGAACTGGGCCAGATCCCTGGGATTATTCAGCGATTTCACCCAAATCAACCAGTTCGATGCCTCCCCGGCAATAGATCGCGGCCTGGCCTTTGTGCCCGCTCTGTCCGGTCTTGGTTGCCCTCATTGGGACCCGGACGCGCGCGGCATGTGGCTGGGGTTGTCGCTGGATCACGGGGCAATGGATATGGTTCAGGCGATCCTTGAGGGGGTCGCGCTGCGCGCCGCTCAGGTAATGAGGTCGATGAGTGATTGCATGCCATTAACGGGGGCTTTGCCGGTTGATGGCGGGATGAGCCGTAACCCATATTTCACCCGTTTTCTGGCGGATGTACTGGAACGTGATATCCGCCCGGCTCAAGTACCGGAACTGACTGGATTGGGGACTTTGATGTTATCAGCACAGGCGCATGGGGTTGAGATTGAGGGAGCCATCCAGTTTGATCATTGCCAGCCTGTGTCACGCGGGCGCGATGCTCTGCGAAAATTTGACCAGGCCTGTGATCTGTCGCGGCACTGGGCAGGTGCGCCGTAGGGCGCGCGGGTTGAAATGATTTCCCTTATAGGGTTTTCATGTTCATTCCCGGAATACTGCCGTTGGAAATATGCGCCTTGCAGTGATCCATAAAGGCCCGGACGCTCAGCACACTATCCGCGCCCGGACAGCTAAGCAGCCCCAGACGCATCGCTCGCACATCCCCTGTCAGCGGCAAAAACCGCAGCTTTTTTCCATCCGGCGCGCGGTCACTTAACGGACGGATATTGACGATAGAATACCCAAACCCATTGCCGACAAGCGAACGCATTACCGCCATATCGCGGGTCCGTTCACCAATGTTTGGTCTGATCCCGGCAGCGGTGAAGAACGACAGGAAATAATCGGCACTAAGCGGCAGGTCCAAAAGCACCAAAGGGTGGTCTTTCAGGTCGTTCACCGACACGACCGAAAGGTGCGCCAATGGATGGTCTTGGCTCAGCACCGCATAGGGAGGCAGCTCGGCCAGATCCTGAAACGTCAGATCGCCGGGAATGGCAAGGTCATAGGTCAGGGCAAGATCGATTTCGGCGCGGCGCAGCAGAGCGAACAATTCGCCTTGGTGGGTTTCGATCTGACGCATGGTGACCTGCGGAAATCGGGTTTGAAACCCGCGCCGAAGATGGGGCACAACCAATTGGGCAAACGTCAGAAGGCAGCCAATCGCCAGCGGCCCCTGAACCTTGCCAGTAATATCACCCGCCAGATGGGTCAACGTGCCGGCCGCATCCAGAACCTTGCGGGCCTGGGTCATGAACTGACGGCCCGCCGGGGTCAGGGTCAGGCCATGTGCGTGTCTGCGGACAAACAATTGCAGGCCAAATTCGCTTTCAAGCTTGGCGATGGTTGCGGAAATTGACGGGGATGAAACGTTGATTATCTGTGCCGCCCGCGCGATGGACCCTGCGTCGCCGACGGCCACAAAGAACTCTAACTGTCTCAGGGTGTATCGCAGGGCCATTGCGCGCGCCGATTATTTGTCGCCCGGAACGCCGTAAGACGGCGCTTGGGTTGGGTCCAGAGCGCGTTGGATATAGGCGTCAAGCTGGGGTTTATAGACGCCCCACGCGGTGGCGATGTTTTCGATTGGGCAGGCTTCGGTCCAGTCGCATCGCAGGTCGGCGGCGGGCCAGCCATGGCGGTCAACGATCATCATACCGGCGGAATGCACCGGTCCGGCCTCGCCCCCGGCGGCCAAACCTGCGCGCATCGCAGCGATCAGGCGGTCGCCGATGTGGCCCGGTGCTGCCCGAAACCCGTCGGTGATGGCCAAAGGCACGCGGTCATTTGCCAGAAGGTTGCCACCTGATGCTACGTTTGTTGCCTGCGCCTGGGTCCAGATACCCAATGAATTGGGGCCTGAGTGAATGGCTGTTCGCCCGGCGGCATCAACCGCCAGCACCTGACGGTACTCCATAAAATCATTGCTTTTCTGCACCTCGGCGATGGCTGCGGCTGCATCCATCCCCTGTTGCATCAGGTCAAGCGCCAAAGGCCCCAATGTCGG
>DAOUQK010000202.1 GCA_030625695.1 Paracoccaceae bacterium
TTGATGGCAGCCGGGATCGGCATCGCCACAACACCGCTGACCTCACGCCTGGCACGCGCGGCGGCGGATGATCAGGGCACCTTTTTTACCTGGGGCGGCTATGACATTCCCGAACTGTTTGGGGCGTATAAGGAAAAGCACGGCGAGTTGCCGAATTTTGCAACGTTCGGCGGGTCCGAAGAAGCATTGACCAAAATGCGCGGCGGTTATGTTGTGGACGTTTCACACCCGTGTAACGCCGGCATTCCGCGCTGGATCGCGTCGGGTCTGTTCCTGCCGATTGACACATCGCGCCTGTCGAACTGGTCGGATGTCATACCAGAGCTTTACAACCTTGATGGCAATATCGTCGATGGTGCGCCATATCTGGCACCGTTTGACTGGGGTCAGACCTCGGTCACCTACCGCACGGATCTGTTTGAACTGGAAGGCGATGAATCCTGGGATATGCTTTGGGATGAACGCTATAAGGGCCGTCTGGGCAGCCTTGCATCGGGTGGGGATGCCTGGTGGTGTGGTGCCATCAAGGCCGGTGTCGCCATGCAGGACATTGACACGCCCGAAGCGTTTGAAAAGATCGCTGCCGTCATGCGCGAGCAGCGCCCGCTTATTCGTCTTTACACGGATGACACCACCACCCTGGAACAAGCCCTTGCTTCGGGTGAAATGGTCGCGGCGATGACCTGGAACAGTTCAGCAACGCAATTGAAGGCAGATGGTGTTCCGGTGAAGTTTGCCGACCCGAAAGAGGGGGCACTGACCTGGGTATGTGGCCTGATGATCCACAAGGACGCGCCCAATCTTGATCGCGCCTATGATATCATCGATTCCCTGTTAAGCGTGGAGTCAGGCAAGTTCATGATCAGTGACTATGGCTATGGGCACTCCAACAAAAAAGCCTTTGACGCGTTCGACGAGGAGACTCTGCTGGGGCTTGGTCTAAGTAAGACACCGACAGACATCCTCGCGGCAGGTCACTTCCAGATCCCGCAGTCGCAGGAATGGGAATCCAAAATGAACGCTCTGTTCGAGGAAATCAAAGCGGGTTTCTAACGCTTTGTGTTTCGGGCCCGGTCGGATCAAACGGATCTGCCGGGCCCGGATTTCTTTGCGCACAGGCAACCCTGCGGTTTCGCGCGATCAGGGTCACCTTTCAGCCCTTTCCAGTTTGGAGCCGCCCCCGCCATGAGCGCCGATCCCGCAACACAGACACCGGACCATATAGCGCCCTTGCCAAAGACCGGCAGGCTAAGCAGGATGTTGCAGAAATCCGAGACGTTGCGCGGCTACAGCCTGTTAACGCCAACCCTGATTATCATGGCGATCGGCATTCTTGTTCCGTTTGGCATTCTGATCGCCATGAGTTTCTGGACACAAGTGGGGTTTGGGTTCGATCTGACCCCGACTGTCGCCAATTACGAAATGGCGGCGGACCGGCCAATTTATGGCGCGCTGATCAAGCGGTCCCTGTGGATGTCCGGCATGGCAACCATCGCGACGGTATTGCTGTGTTATCCGATGGCGTACTTCGTCGCCTTCCACGTGCATCGCAACAAAATGATGTGGATTGTCCTGATGACGCTGCCATTCTGGACCAGCTATCTGCTTAGGGTTTTCGCCTGGAAAGTGGTGCTGGGGTATGATGGCGTTATCAATTCGGCCCTGCTCAGCGTTGGCTTGATCGACGCCCCGCTTGAATTTCTTCTATACAGCCAAACCGCAGTGATCATCACGCTTGCACACGCCTGGGCGGCGTTTGCCATTCTGCCGATGTACGTCAGTCTTGAAAAAATCGACAGGTCGCTGTTAGAGGCGGCCACCGATCTTGGCGACGGTCCGGTAATGCGATTTTTCAGGATCACACTGCCATTGTCCTTGCCAGGGGTGATATCGGCCACCTTGCTGATTTTCATTCCAACAACCGGCGACTATATCACGCCGGCACTGCTGGGCGGGCCTGACGGTATAATGATTGGCAACCTGATCCAGAAACAATTCGGGGCGGTGAACAACTGGCCCATGGGGGCCGCATTGGCGATCATCCTGATGCTGTCAATCGCGGCGATTGCACTGGGCTTCATGTTCAGCACCATGTTCGTCAGAAGGCGGATAACATGAAGCCTGACAGCTATATCGAACGCACAAACAGACCACTCCAGTTTTATGCGGTTCTGTTTCTGATCGTGCTGTATGTGCCGGTGCTTTTCCTGCCGCTGTTCAGTTTCAACGATTCAATCTATGTCAAGTTCCCGCTGAAAAGTTTCACGTTCCAATGGTATCTGGAACTTCTGGATCGTGCACCAGTCTGGGCCTCTTTGATGAACAGCATCAAAGTCGCGGTCACCACGTCAATCATCGCCACGGGGTTTGGCATTTTTGCCGCCAAGGCGATCACCCGCTACCGATTGCCGGGCCGCGGCCCGGTTGTTGGCTTCATCATGTTGCCACTGGTTGTACCGGGTATTATTCTGGGGGTCGCTCTTTTGGTGCTGATCAGCCAGTTGGGCATACGCCTGTCGCTTTATACCGTAACCGTTGGCCACATCATCGTCTGTTTGCCGTTCGCTATCGCCACCATGATCCCGCGATTTGAAGGGTTTGACAAATCGGTGGAAGAGGCGTCAGCGGACCTGGGGGAAAACGCCTGGTGGACCTTTTGGCGGGTGACGTTCCCAATGGTTTTCCCGGGTGTCCTGGCCAGCCTGCTGTTGACATTCACGGTCTCGTTTGACGAATTCATAATGGCCTTTTTCCTAAGCGGGTCCGACGCGACCCTGCCGATATATATCTGGGGCCAGCTTAGGTTCCCGCAGGCGTTTCCTTCGATCCTTGCGTTGGCGTCGATCATCCTTGTTGTATCGTTCATCCTGGTCTTCCTTGGGCAATGGATCAACCGTGGCGCCGGGGCCGGTTCACTTGAAAGCACAAAAAACACATGACGCAAGAAAACGCCTTCATATCAATTCGCAACGTCAACAAGTTTTTTGGCAAGTTCCAGGCGATCAATGATGTGTCCATGGACATTGATCATGGCGAGTTTTTCTCGCTGCTTGGTTCTTCTGGCTGTGGCAAGACCACCCTGTTGCGGATGCTGGCGGGTTTTGAGTCGGTCAGTTCCGGTGAAATTTATATCGACGGGCAACCGATGTCAGGCGTGCCGCCGCATCACCGACCGGTCAATATGGTGTTTCAGAACTATGCGATTTTCCCCCATCTCAACGTGCGCGACAACATCGCCTATGGTTTGCGCAGACAGAAACTGTCGCGCGCCAAGCGCCGCGAGATGGTCGACGAGATGTTGGAGCTGATCAAGCTGCCGGAATATGGTGACCGCAAAGCCACGCAACTGTCCGGCGGGCAACGCCAGCGAATTGCGCTGGCGCGTGCACTGATCCTGAAACCCAAAGTATTGCTTCTGGACGAGCCGCTGGGCGCGCTGGATAAACAACTGCGCGAACAGATGCAGCTGGAATTGCGCGCGCTGCAAAGAACCGTGGGCATCACCTTTGTCTTTGTGACCCATGATCAGGAAGAGGCGCTGACGCTTTCAGACCGGATCGCCGTGATGTCTGATGGGCGCGATTTGCAGGTGGATACTCCGACACGGTTGTACGAAAGCCCGGTGAACCGCGAAGTCGCCAGCTTTATCGGCACCATGAACTTTTTCGACGGTACGGTGAAATCCGTTGGCAGCGACACTGCCGTGATCAATGTTGACGGGTTGGGCGAAATTACGGCTCCGGCATGCACGGTTTCCCTGCTGGCAGGGGATCGCATTAACGTCGCTATCCGGCCAGAAAAGTTCTTGCTGACGGACCAGAAACCCGAGGGCGTGCAAAATTGTGTCAAAGGGCATCTGGACAACGCGGCCTATCTGGGCGAACGCAGTCATTATTACGTCAGCGTTGAAGGCATTTCACAACCGGTCGCCGTGTCGGCCCAAAACCAGAGCCGCGCAGGCGGAACAGAGGATCGCAAACGCCCGGTCTGGTTAAGCTGGGACAACGCTGCAATTGTTGTTTTGAAAGACGCCTGAATGCTGCGTGCAGGTGTAATACAGGAACTTGGAAACGAATCTATGAACCAGGCTCAGACAGATTCGGACAAGGCCCGGCCCAAAAAGCCCAGAACCGCCTCGAAAGAAGTGCGGCGGCAACAGTTGATCAATGCCACCATCGACAGCATTGCCAAAAACGGGTTCGCCGGCACCACGATGACCACGGTTACCCGTGCTGCGGGCCTGTCGATCGGGCTGGCAAATTTCCACTTTACCTCCAAGCAAAACATGTTTGAAGAAACCCTGCGGTTTCTGGCTGAAGAACATCACAACCATTGGAAAAAGAGCTTTGAAAAGGCCAATCTTGTCCCCAAAGACAAGCTGTTGGCCATCGTTGCTGCACATTTCCACCCGAATATCTGCAACCGAAAAAAAATTGCAGTCTGGTACGGGTTCTTTGGCGAGACCAGTTGGCGGGCATCGTACCGGAAATTCGTCGATGAGATCGATACAGAACGTCGCGATGTGTCGGTGGACCTGTGTCGGCAGATTATCCAGGAAGGACTTTACGAAAACCTCAATCCCGTTGACATCGCCTTCACTCTTGAAGGGCTTTATGACGGTTTCTGGCTTAACATCCTGATGTATCCTGGAGAGTTCGCGCGCTTTGACGCCATGAAACGCATTCAGGAATACCTGTCGCAAATTTTTCCCGACCATTTTGAACGACCACTCAAACAAGACACCAAGGAATAACCCGTGCCCAGAGACCCACGCTATGACATCCTGTTTGAGCCTGTGAAAATTGGCCCTGTCACCGCCAAGAACAGATTCTACCAAGTGCCCCATTGTAACGGCATGGGGCATGTCTACCCGTCCAGCTGGGTCGAAATGCGCCGCGTAAAAGCCGAAGGCGGCTGGGGCGTCATTAACACCGAAGAAGTTGAGATTAGCCACACATCAGAACTTAGCCCGATCCCCGAGGGGCGGCTTTGGGATGACAGTGATATACCCCTTCTGGCCCGAATGGCAGACGCGGTACACGAATACGGCGCGCTGGCGGGGATTGAGCTTGCACATCTGGGCAGCGGGGCGGCGAACAACTTTAGCCGCGAAATCCCGATGGGCCCGTCGGCCCGCCCGATTGACCTGCTGGAACCGATCCAGACCCGCGCCATGGACAAGGCCGATATCAAGGCGTTTCGCAAGATGCACGTCGACGCGGCCATCCGCAGTAAACAGGCGGGATATGACATCGTTTATGTCTATTGCGGCCACGACATGACGACGCTGGTGCATTTCCTGTCACGCCGCCACGACCGGTCGGATGAATAAGGCGGCGTGCTGAAAAACCGCGTCCGGCTGATCCGCGAAGTTCTTGACGATACCAAAGAGGCGATTGGCGACACCTGCGCCGTTGCCATCCGCTTTGGCGTCGAAGAACTGAAGGGGCCGACCGGGCTGACGTTTGATGGCGAAGGCCGCGAGGTGGTGGAACTGCTGGCTGACCTGCCGGACCTGTGGGACGTGAATGTATCCGGTTGGCCAAATGACAGCGCAACCTCGCGGTTTGAGGCCGAAGGGTTTCAGGACAGCTATACCTCTTTCGTCAAGCAAGTGACCAACAAGCCGGTTGTCGGCGTCGGGCGCTATACCTCGCCTGATACGATGGTGTCGCTTATCAAAAACGGCCAGCTTGATCTGATCGGTGCGGCACGCCCTTCGATTGCCGACCCGTTCCTGCCCAACAAGATTGATGAAGGCCGGGTTGAGGACATTCGCGAATGTATCGGCTGCAACATGTGCGTGACCGGGGACTTTCTGTCAACACCGATGCGATGCACCCAGAATCCGACTATGGCCGAAGAATGGCGGCGGGGATGGCACCCTGAAAAGATCGCCAAAGCGCGTTCCGACGAAACCGTTCTGATTGTCGGCGGCGGCCCTGCCGGGCTTGAGGCCGCGCGGGCTTTGGGGCAGCGGGGTCATGGCGTGACACTGGCCGAGGCTGGCACCGAAACCGGCGGGCGTGTGGCGATTGAAAGCCGGTTGCCGGGGCTTTCGCAATGGCGTCGGGTGGCGGATTACCGGCAATACCAGATCAGCCAGATGGCCAATGTCGAAGTGTTTTATGACAGCCGCCTGACCGCTGAACAGGTTCTGGAATTCGGGGCGGATCACGTGGTTCTGGCCACCGGATCAAAATGGGCCCGTCACGGCATTGGGCGGCACAATCACGACCCGATCCCGACCTCTGACGCGGCCGTGGTTCTGACGCCGGACGAAATTGCCGGGGGCACTGTGGCGGATGGGCCGGTCGTGGTGTTTGATGATGATCATTATTACATGGGCGGGGTTCTGGCCGAAAAACTACGGCTTCAAGGCCTTGATGTAACTTATGTCACCCCCTTGTCGGATGTGTCGCACTGGACCCATAACACGATGGAACAGGCGAACATTCAGACCCGCCTGATGGAATTGGGTGTAAAAATCGTCCCGCTCCAGAATCTTGCATATATCCAGTCCGACCATGTTGAACTGACCTGCATCTATACAGGCACGAAACAGACGCTGGCCTGCAAATCTCTGGTGATGGTGACCATGCGCGAGGCCGAAGACACGCTTTACCATGCCCTGACGGCAAACCCCCAAAATGGCCCAAAGACCGTAACCCGCATCGGTGATTGCCTTGCACCCGGCACTATCGCGGCAGCGGTTTATTCCGGCCACCGCTATGCCCGCGAATTGGGCGAACCTGCTTCCGAGGGTGTTCCGTTTCGCCGCGAACTTATTGCCCTGTCCCCCGACTGAGCCCCTGACTGACCAAATACCGGAGAAACCCATGGTTCGCGATCCACGCTACGACATCCTTTTTGAGCCTATCAAGATCGGGCCGGTTACTGCAAAAAACCGGTTCTATCAGGT
>DAOUQK010000351.1 GCA_030625695.1 Paracoccaceae bacterium
AGTTGCCGGAATATGGTGACCACAAGGCCACGCAACTGTCCGGTGGGCAACGTCAGCGGATAGCACTGGCGCGCGCTCTGATCCTGAAACCCAAGGTTTTGCTGCTGGACGAGCCGCTGGGCGCGCTTGACAAACAACTGCGCGAACAGATGCAGCTGGAACTGCGCGCGCTGCAAAGAACCGTGGGCATCACCTTTGTCTTTGTGACCCATGATCAGGAAGAGGCGCTGACGCTTTCAGACCGGATCGCGGTGATGTCCGAAGGGCGCGATTTGCAGGTCGATACCCCGACACGGCTGTACGAAAACCCGGTGAACCGCGAAGTGGCCAGCTTTATCGGGACCATGAATTTTTTTGATGGCGTTGTGACGTCAATCACAGGCGACACAGCGGTGATCAAGGTTGACGGGCTGGGAGAGGTTTCGACACTGGCAGGCACGGGGCCACTGCGGGCAGGAAATACCGTCGACGTCGCTATACGGCCAGAAAAGTTCTCGCTGACGGACGAAAAACCCGATGGCGTGCAGTATTGTGTCAAAGGGCATCTGGACAACGCGGCCTATCTGGGTGAACGCAGTCATTATTACGTCAGCATTGAAGGCATTTCGCACCCCGTCGCCGTGTCGGCGCAAAACCAGAACCGTGCCGGAGGCACAGAAGATCGCAAACGTCCGGTCTGGTTAAGCTGGGACAACGCCGCAATTGTTATTTTGAAAGACGCCTGAATGCTACGAGCTGCAAGCGTGAAACAGGAACTTGGGAATGAATTTATGAACCAGGCTCAGACAGATTCTGACAAGGCCCGCCCCAAAAAGCCCAGAACTGCCTCAAAAGAGGTGCGCCGCCAACAACTGATCAATGCCACAATTGACAGCATTGCCAAACACGGGTTCGCCGGCACCACGATGACCACGGTTACCCGCGCGGCAGGTCTGTCGATCGGGCTGGCAAATTTCCACTTTACCTCAAAGCAGAACATGTTTGAGGAAACCCTGAGGTTTCTGGCCGAAGAACATCAGGACCATTGGAAAAAGAGCTATGACAAGGCCAATCTTGTTCCCAAAGCCAAGCTGCTGGCCATCGTGGCGGCGCATTTTCACCCGAACATCTGTAGCCGAAAGAAAGTCGCAGTTTGGTACGGGTTCTTTGGCGAAGCAAGCGCGCGGGCGTCGTACCGTAACTTCGTCAACGAGATCGACGCCGAGCGCCGCGATGTGTCGGTTGACCTATGTCGCCAGATTATCCACGAGGGCGGCTACAAAAACCTTGATCCGGTCGACATCTCTTTCACGCTGGAAGGGCTGTACGACGGTTTCTGGCTCAACATCCTGATGTATCCAGGGGAATTCACCCGCTTTGACGCCATGAAGCGCATTCAGGAATACTTGTCACAAATCTTTCCGAACCATTTTGAGCGACCACTCGAACAAACCACCAAGGAATAACCCGTGCCCAGAGACCCACGCTATGACATCCTGTTTGAGCCTGTGAAAATTGGCCCTGTCACCGCTAAAAACCGATTTTATCAGGTGCCTCATTGTAACGGAATGGGGCATGTCTATCCGTCCAGCTGGATTGAAATGCGTCGTATAAAAGCCGAGGGCGGCTGGGGCGTCATAAACACCGAAGAAGTTGAGATTAGCCACACATCAGAACTAAGCCCGATCCCAGAGGGGCGGCTTTGGGATGACAGCGATATACCACTTCTGGCCCGAATGGCAGACGCGGTGCACGAATACGGCGCACTGGCCGGGATCGAGCTTGCGCATCTGGGCAGTGGGGCGGCGAACAACTTTAGCCGTGAAATCCCGATGGGCCCGTCTGCCCGCCCGATTGACCTGCTGGAACCGATCCAGGCCCGCGCCATGGACAAGGCTGATATCAAGGCGTTTCGCAAGATGCACGTCGACGCGGCCATACGCTCCAAGAAGGCCGGATATGACATCGTTTATGTCTATTGCGGCCACGACATGACGACCCTGGTGCATTTCCTGTCGCGTCGCAACGACCGGTCGGATGAATATGGCGGGGTGCTGAAAAACCGGGTCCGGCTGATCCGCGAAGTTCTTGAAGACACCAAAGAGGCGATTGGCGACACCTGCGCCGTGGCCATCCGCTTTGGCGTTGAAGAACTGCAAGGGCCAACCGGGCTGACGTTTGAGGGCGAAGGCCGTGAAGTGGTGGAACTGCTGGCTGACCTGCCGGATCTGTGGGACGTGAATGTCTCCGGCTGGCCAAATGACAGCGCGACCTCGCGGTTTGAGGCCGAAGGGTTTCAGGACAGCTATACCTCTTTCGTCAAGCAAGTGACCAACAAGCCAGTTGTCGGCGTCGGGCGCTATACCTCGCCTGATGCGATGGTTTCGCTTATCAAAAACGGCCAGCTTGACCTGATCGGTGCGGCGCGACCGTCGATTGCCGACCCGTTCCTGCCCAACAAGATTGATGAAGGCCGGGTCGAGGACATTCGCGAATGTATTGGCTGCAACATGTGTGTGACCGGGGATTTCCTGGCAACACCGATGCGGTGCACCCAAAACCCGACAATGGCCGAAGAATGGCGTCGTGGCTGGCACCCTGAAAAGATCGCCAAGGCGCGTTCCGACGAAACCGTTCTGATTGTCGGGGGTGGCCCTGCCGGACTCGAGGCCGCGCGGGCTTTGGGGCAGCGGGGGCATAACGTGACACTGGCCGAGGCCGGAACTGAAACCGGCGGGCGGGTGGCGATAGAAAGCCGCCTGCCGGGGCTTTCGCAATGGCGCCGGGTGGCTGACTACCGGCAATATCAGATCAGCCAGATGGCCAATGTTGAAGTCTTTTATGACAGTCGCCTGACGGCAGAACAGGTTTTGGAATTCGGGGCGGATCACGTGGTTCTGGCCACCGGATCAAAATGGGCGCGTCATGGCATTGGGCGGCACAATCACGACCCGATCCCCACCTCTGACGGTGCGGTGGTTCTGACACCGGATGAAATTGCCGCGGGCACAATACCAGATGGTCCAGTCGTGGTGTTTGATGACGATCATTATTACATGGGCGGGGTTATGGCCGAAAAACTTCGGCGTGACGGCCTCGACGTGACCTACGTAACTCCGGCTGCGGATGTATCAAATTGGACCCATGCAACTTTGGAGCAGGCAAAAATTCAAACCCGTCTGATCGAGTTGGGCGTTCATATCGTGCCGCTTAAAAACCTGACATCCATCCACCCAGAACATGTTGAACTGTCTTGCATCTTTACCGATCGGAAACAGACCGTGCCCTGCAAATCTCTGGTGATGGTGACCATGCGCGAAGCCGAAGACGCGCTTTACCATGCCCTGACGGCAAACCCCGAAAAAGGCCCAAAAACCGTGACCCGCATCGGCGATTGCCTTGCCCCCGGCACCATCGCGGCCGCCGTTTATTCCGGCCACCGCTATGCCCGCGAATTGGGCGAACCCGCGCCCGATGGCGTTCCGTTTCGCCGTGAACTTATTGCCCTGTCCCCCGACTGAGCCCCTGACTGACCAAATACCGGAGAAACCCATGGTTCGCGATCCACGCTACGACATCCTTTTTGAGCCTATCAAGATCGGGCCGGTTACTGCAAAAAACCGGTTCTATCAGGT
>DAOUQK010000045.1 GCA_030625695.1 Paracoccaceae bacterium
TTTTTGATTTCGAGAATGTTCATATCACCCTCCTATTCCGCAGGCTTTGTGGTGCCGGATGGCGCGTTGTCATCTGACGGTTTACGTCGGAACCGCCGGGCAATGCGCTGGCCACCTTCGACCAACCCGCCGGGCAGGAAAGTGACGATCAGCATGAACAGCAGGCCCAGCGTCAGATGCCAGCCCGAGCCGACAAAATGTTCGACCACCCAGATCACCGCGTTCTCCAACCCGTCAGGCAGAAAACCAAACCATGTGTGCAGCACGCTTTCGTCGATCTTGGAAAAGATGTTTTCAAAGTATTTGATGAAACCAGCACCCAGAACCGGACCAATCAAAGTACCGGCACCACCAAGGATGGTCATTAGGACCACTTCACCAGAGGCCGTCCATTGCATCCGCTCAGCCCCGGCCAAAGGGTCCATCGAGGCCAGCAACCCACCTGCCAGACCGGCATACATGCCAGAGATGACAAAAGCCGCCAGGGTATAGGGCCGGGTGTTCAACCCGGTATAGTTCATCCGCTGCTGGTTGGATTTCACGGCCCGCAGCATCAGACCAAATGGTGAGCGGAAGATACGGATCGACAGGTAAAACACCGCGACCATGATGGCAGCACACAGGTAATAGCCTGCGTTGAAGTCAAACGACCAGCCGCCGGTTTCAAGCGTATAGGTCGAGCGCATCGAGAGACCGAACAGATGTGGTAGATTTGGCAGGGCATCATTGTGGAAAATCTGTACGTCATCGGCGTATACCTGAAGGCCGGTCTCGCCATTGGTCAGGTTGAATTTTGGGTTCGACAGGACCGAATAGGCCAAGGCGAACATCATCTGGGCAAATGCCAACGTCAGGATCGAGAAATAGATACCTGAGCGGCGTAAACTGACATAGCCGATTGCCAAGGCAAAGATGCCCGAGACAATGACCGACAAAACGATGCCCGGTACCACATTATAGCTAAGCAGTTTGAACATCCAGACGGCCGAGTATGAGCCGATTCCAAGGAACGCCGCATGGCCGAATGAAAGGTATCCGGTCAGCCCGAACAGGATGTTGAAACCGATAGCAAAGATGCCATAGATCACAAACCTCTGCATCAGGTCCGGGTATCCGGCGTTGAACTGCGCCATGGCCGATCCGGTCGGGAACGGGTTCAGCAAGAACGGTGCCAGCATCGCCAGAACGGCGACGATCAGCAACATGGTGGCGTCTTTTTGGCTCATTCCGAACATGGGATTATTCCTCCATCACGCCCTTGCGGCCCATAAGGCCACGCGGACGAGTCAACAGAATGATGATGGCAACCAGATAGATAACGATCTGGTTGATACCGGGGATGGTGGTGGTGGCCCAGGCGGTCGAAGCAAAGCTTTCAAGAATGCCCAGAAGGAAACCCGCCAGAACAGCGCCCGGCAATGACCCCATGCCACCGACAACAACCACCACAAAGCTAAGTACAAGAAAATCCATGCCCATATGGTAATTGGGTGGATTAAGCGGGCCGTACATGACCCCCGCAAGGCCGGCAACGGCGGCTGCAAGCCCGAACATGATGGTGAATCGCCGGTCGATGTCGATGCCCAGCAGGCCAACAGTTTCGCGGTCGGCCATTCCGGCCCGCACCACCATGCCGAAGGTGGTGAAGCGAAGAAAGGCGAATACTGCGGCGATGATTACGGTCGAAAAGGCGAAATATATCATCCGCCAAAGGGGGTAGACGATGGCATTGACGTCAAACCCCATCATCACGCCCAGATCGACCGAGCCCTTGAAGGCGTCAGGTGGCGGTGTCTGAATAGGGTTGGCACCGTAATAATGCTTGATGATCTCTTGCAGCACGATGGCCAGGCCAAAGGTGACCAAAATCTGGTCGGCGTGGGGGCGGCTGTAGAAATGTTTGATCAACCCGCGTTCCATGATGACACCGACGGCCAGCATGATGGGAATGGCAAACAGGACCGCCAATGGCACCGACCAGTCGATGATCGCACCACCGGTTTCGGGGCCGAACCAGGCCTCCAGATAGGGGGTTTTAACCTTGAGCGGCTGGCCCAGAAAATCCTTTTGCGTTTCGTCCAGGGTGATGAACGACAGGTTCAGGATACGTTGCAGGGTAACGGCACAAAACGCACCGATCATGAACAATGCACCATGGGCAAAGTTGACCACACCCAACGTGCCAAAGATCAGCGTCAGACCAAGAGCGATCAGCGCATAAGCCGAGCCTTTATCGAGGCCGTTGAGAATTTGTAGAAGAAGTATGTCCATGGTCCCCACCCGGTTTTTTCAGGGTATACGACGAAAGTTGGCCGCGCGAAACACCGCGCGGCCAGAGTTTTTCAGACTAATTAGCCCGCGTTGCATTCGCCCAGCGAACCACCGGCAAACATCGGGTGATCCGGCGCATATTCGACCTGCGCGCGCGGCGTCACTTCGACGATTTCCAACGTGTCGTATTCGTTGGTCGGGTTCTCTTTGCCCTTCATGACCAGCACGTCTTTGAAGCACTGGTGATCGTCGGCACGATACAGCGTTGGGCCATTGCCCATGCCATCGAACTCAAAACCTTCCAGAGCTTCGCCAACCGCACATGGGTTGAACGATCCGGCGCGGGTAACCGCATCCGCATACAGCAGCGTCTGAACATAGCACGTGTGCGCCGAGTTCGAAGGTGGTCGACCGTACTTTTCACCAAACGATTTGACAAACGCCTTGGTACCTTCATCCGGCAACTGCCAGTTCCAGTTCATCGAACCGATCACGCCTTGCACGTTTTCACCGGCACCAGCCGCCATCAGTTCCGAATACAGCGGCACAACAATCTCGAACTGCTTGCCGTTGACCATCTTGTCACGCAGACCAAACTGAACCGCGTTGGTCAGCGAGTTGATCATGTTGCCGCCATAGTGGTTCAGCACCAGAACATCAGCACCCGAATTCAGAACCGGCGCGATATAGGCCGAGAAATCGGTCGAGGCCAGCGGCGTCAGCACGTTGTTGACAGTTTCCCATCCCACGGCTTCTGTGGCCGCCTGAATGCTTTCCTGCTGGGTCCAGCCCCACGTGTAATCCGCCGTCAGGTGATAGGCACGACGATCAGCGCCATAGGCGTTCTTGAGCACAGGCGCGAGCGCCGCACCAGACATATAGCCGTTAAAGAAGTGACGGAAACCATTGGCTTTTTTGTCTTTGCCGGTGGTGTCATTCGAGTGCGTCAGGCCAGCCATAAAGATGATGCCTGCCTCTTGGCACAGACCCTGAACCGCGATGGCAACGCCCGAGGACGACCCGCCATTAACCATCACAACCTTGTCTTTTTCGATCATCGACTTGGCGGATGCACGGGCTGCGTCGGATTTGGTCTGGGTGTCGCCGGTGACAAAGCCAACCTTCTTGCCCAGGATGCCGTTGCCCTGCAACGCCTTGGAACTGAAGGTGTTCAGCATGCCGCCGTCGCCTTCACCGTTCAGATGCTCGACCGCCAGCTTTTGGGCGCGCAGCTCATCGCCGCCTTCGTCCGCATAAGGGCCGGTTTGTGGCACGTTAAAGCCAAGCGTGACGGTGCCGCCGGTTGGCTCGTTGGTAAAGGCCGCGACGGACGAGGCCGTAAATATCGTCGGGATGGCAAGGCCGGCCCCGGCAAGAGAGCCGGTTTTCAGCACGCCGCGACGTGTGACGTTAGATTTGGACATGAAATCCTCCCATTACATGAAACGTGCCGATCTGTCCTGTTGGGGATTCATCGACACAGGCACATTTGTGCAAATTCAGTATGTGGCACAAGCCGAAAATCATGCAATAAACCTTTTGAAAGGCTGAATATTCTTGTAAAGGAATAGACGGGACAGTTTTAATGTTTGTAAATAATCTTATGCGGCAGCGCAGAAAGCCATTGAAATCAGAGGTATGCTATGGGCCGTGACACGCTAACCGGAAGTCGGATACGCGAACGCCGCATGATTGCCGGGATGCGCCAGGCGGAATTGGCGCGCCAGATTGGCATTTCGGCGTCATATCTTAACCTGATCGAACATAACCGGCGAAGAATCGGCGGTAAACTCCTGTTGGATATTGCGGGTGTTCTGGGGGTAGAGCCTTCGATGCTCAGCGAAGGGGCCGAGGCCGCGTTGATTGCGACGCTAAAAGAGGCCGCGGCCGATACAAGAGGCGACTCGATAGCAGCCGAGACAGACCGCACCGATGAGTTCGCGGGCCGTTTTCCCGGCTGGGCAGAGGTCCTGGCAGTGGGGCACCGTCGGATAGCGTCACTGGAGCGTAACGTCGAAGTGTTGTCAGATCGGCTGACCCATGATCCGCAAATTGCCGCGTCATTGCACGAGGTTCTGTCGACCGCGGCCTCGATCAGGTCAACTGCGTCGATCCTGGCCGAGAGTGGTGAGTTGGAGCCACAATGGCGCGACCGGTTTCATCGCAATCTTAATCAGGACAGTCGTCGGTTGGCGCAAAGCAGCAAGGCTTTGGTGACCTATCTGGATGAAAGCGGAAAAATTGAAGACCGGCGCGGTATGCCGCAGGAAGAGGTCGAAGCGTTTTTCGCCACCAACGGCTATCATTTTGCCGGGGTTGAGAGTGGGGGTGAGGCACCTGAGGCGCTGATTAAGGCCGCACCGGAACTGGCCTCAGATGCAGCACGGGTAATTGCCGGGGTGGCGATGGCGCAATACATGCGGGACGCGGCGACCATGCCATTGGCCGCGTTTGGCCAAGCGTTGCAAAATGGCACGGACCCGGTGGATTTGGCGCGACAGTTCAACTCTGATCTGCCTTCGGTGTTTCGCCGCATGGCAGCGATGCCGGAAAACGTATTGCCGGGCGAGGTTGGGTTGGTGATTGCCGATGCATCGGGCAGTATTCTGTTTCGTAAACCAGTGACCGGGTTTGCTTTGCCACGGTTCGGCGCGTCCTGTCCATTGTGGCCGCTGTTTGGCGCGCTGACCCGACCGATGGTGGCGATCCGCCGGGTGGTGTCACAGCTTGGCCGCTCGGTCGTGCGGTTTGAATGTATGGCAGTGGCAACGCCGCAGGGAACGCCGGGGTTTGAGGTCGACCCGCAGTATCAATCGGTGATGCTGATCCGGACTTTGGGCAACGACGAAGAGGTGACGGGGGATGTGCAACAGGTCGGCAGTACTTGCCGGGTGTGCCCGCGCAGTGATTGTTCAGCGCGCCGCGAGCCGTCGATTTTAAACGAAGGGTTTTGACAGGGCGGGCAAATGCCGGGATAGTCGCGTGCAGGGGATATATTCTTTTGTGGAGGGAATATGGGGCGAAAAGTTTTATTGATCGAGGATGAGCCGAATATCATCGAAGCGATCCGGTTTCTACTGACCCGCGAAGCGTGGGAGGTTGAGACCCATTCGGATGGCACCGACGCGGTTGAGGTGATCCGCGCGAGCCAACCTGATCTGGTCATTCTTGATGTGATGCTGCCGGGCAAAAGCGGCATGGATATCCTGCGTGATCTGCGCGAAGTGCCGGAACTGGCCAAACTGCCGGTGCTGATGCTGACCGCACGCGGGCAGGTGCGCGACCGGGAAGAGGCCGAAAAGGCCGGGGTCAGCCGATTCATGACCAAACCGTTTTCCAACAAAGAGGTGCTGATGGCGGTGCGGGACCTGCATGCGCAGGCGACCCAGTCATGATAACCCCGCCTGAAGACACAAGCCCGGACCCGCCGCGCGCCACTCAGGCGTTGTTCCTTGAACGTCAGTCTTACAGGCGGCGACGGTTGGTGGATGTGGCGCGGCTGTTGCCGTTGCTTGGGGCGCTGTTGTTGTTGGTGCCGCTGTTATGGCCGGGAGAAAGCACAGGGGCAAACGGCGGGCTGGAAACGCCGATGTCCACGGCAATCACCTATATTTTTGCGGTCTGGGCGGTGTTGATTTTCGGCGCGGTCCTGTTTGGCATCGCCGCGCGGCGTTGGGGCGGGGACACGCGGCGTGCTGACACAGACACATAAAGCGCTTCCAGTTAATACTGTATCACATGTAAACGCTGTAGGTGGGAGGTCTGACTGAATGACGTCGGTAAACCTGTTGATACTGGTTTGTATCGGCTATGTCGCCTTGCTGTTTGGTGTTGCGTTCATGGCCGACCGGATGGCGGCCAGGGGGCGGTCAACCTGGTTGCGTTCGCCGTTAATTTACACGTTGTCACTGTCGATCTATTGCACTGCCTGGACGTTTTACGGCGCGGTTGGCTATGCCGCGCGTTCGGGGTTGGAGTATATTACCATCTATCTTGGCCCGACACTGGTGATGATTGGCTGGTGGTGGGGTTTGCGCAAACTGGTGCGGATCGGGCGCAGCCAAAGGGTGACAAGCATCGCCGACCTGATCTCATCCCGCTATGGAAAATCAACCTTTCTGGCGATCTGCGTGACCCTTTTGGCGGTGATTTCGATCACGCCTTACATCGCCCTGCAACTGCAATCCATCACACTAAGCTTTGAGACTTTCTTTGCCGCCGATCCGGGATCAGGTTATTCCTCGGGGTCAAGCGTGTTCTGGGTCGCCTCAGGATTGGCGGTTTTTGCGATCCTGTTCGGTACCCGCAATCTGGACGCAAACGAGCGCCACCACGGCGTCGTCACCGCCATTGCGTTAGAGGCGGTGGTCAAGCTGGTGGCGCTGCTGGCGGTCGGTATCTTTGTGGTCTGGGGCCTGTCGGGCGGGGTCAGCCAGACCATGGCGCGCATTGATGCGTCCGAGATTGGAGCCTGGCAGGTCGATGCCGGACGCTGGACGACGATCACGTTTCTGGCAGCGGCGGCGTTTGTCTGCCTGCCACGGATGTTTCAGGTGATGGTGGTCGAAAACGATGACGAACGCCATTTGCGCACCGCTGCCTGGGCATTCCCCACATATCTTTTGTTGATGAGCTTGTTTGTGGTGCCCATCGCCGCCGTCGGGCTTGAGATTATGCCGGATGGGTCTAACCCGGACCTGTTCGTTTTGACCCTGCCACTGTCGCAAGGGCAGGACGGGTTGGCGATGTTGGCGTTCCTTGGCGGGTTTTCATCTGCCACCTCGATGGTGATTGTTGCCGCGATGGCGCTGTCGACGATGGTGTCGAACCATATCGTCATGCCGATATGGCTGTCCTCGCGCGGCGGGGGGGCGTCACAATCTGGCGATGTGCGCAAGGTGGTCCTGCTGTCGCGCCGTCTGTCGATTGGCGCGATCATGGCGCTGGGGTATTTCTATTATCGACTATCCGGTGGTGGGGCGGCACTGGCCTCGATCGGGCTGATTGCTTTTGCTGGAATCGCCCAGATATTACCCGCGCTTGTGGGCGGGTTGTTCTGGCGGGGTGCCACGCGAACCGGTGCTTTGGCCGGGTTGGTGACGGGCTTTGTGCTGTGGCTTTACACGTCGCTGTTGCCGGGCATGGGCAGCATGATGTCGGGGGATTTCCTGGCCCTTGGTCCGTTTGGCATAAGCTGGCTGCGCCCGCAGGCCCTGTTCGGCATCACCGGGCTTGACCCGATGGTGCACTCGGTGATGTGGAGCCTGATCCTGAATGCCACCGCCTTCACCGTCGCCTCGTTGCTTAGTTTTCCCAGCCCGTTGGAACGTCTTCAGGGCGCGCAGTTCGTCAATGTGTTCGACCATTCCGTCGGTCCGCGCGGTTGGACCGGATCGGTGGCGCAAAGCGAAGACCTGATGATCATGTCGCAGCGGATTTTGGGCGCAAACCAGGCGCAGGCAATGTTTCAGAGCGAAGCCAAGCGGCAAGGCGCAGACGGCCATCTGCCCGAGCCAACCCCGGCCTTTCTGGAACGGTTGGAACGGGAATTATCCGGCTCGGTCGGGGCGGCGACGGCGCATGCCATGGTCGGGCAGATCGTCGGCGGGTCCTCGGTGTCGGTCGAAGATCTTTTGGCGGTGGCCGATGAAAGCGCGCAGATGCTGGAATATTCCAGCCAGCTTGAGATCAAATCGACTGAGTTGAGCCACACCGCCGGGCAATTGCGCGAGGCCAACGATAAACTGATGCAAATCTCGCACCAAAAGGACGCGTTCCTTGATCAGGTCAGCCACGAGTTGCGCACGCCCATGACCTCGATTCGCGCCTTCTCCGAGATTTTGCGCGATACTGACGGTTTGGAGCCGTCCGAGAAAGTCCGCTATGCGACGATCATCAACAACGAAGCCCTGCGCCTGACCCGGCTGTTGGACGACCTTTTGGATTTAAGCGTGCTGGAAAGTGGTCAGGTCAGCCTTGACATACGCGGTGGTATTCTGGCCGAAGTGCTTGATCACGCGGTATCTTCGGCGCTGAGTGGCGAGGACGCACCGTTGCAGGTGCACCGTGTGACTGATTCTGAGAATGTCGCGCTTTTGTCTGATCTGGACCGGTTGGCGCAAGTGTTTATCAACCTGATTTCGAATGCGCAGAAATATTGTGATGCCCGTGACCCGGCGGTGCAGATTGATGTGCATCAACAGGCCGGATTCCTGGTGATTGATTTCATCGACAATGGCTCTGGCATTGCCGCCGATACCCAAGCCATGGTGTTCGAGAAATTTGCCCGCGTCAGTACCGACAAGGCGGGTGGGGCCGGCCTTGGACTGGCGGTATGTCGCGAGATCATGCACCGGCTGGGCGGCGATGTGCGCTATCTGGAAGGGCAGGCGGGGGGGGCGTTTCGCGTCACCTTGCCTAGCCGCCAGCCCAACCGCCAACCAAGTCACCGGGCGGCAGCGGCGCAATAGAGCATTTTCGCCGCAAATCCGGTGCCCGTAAAGACAATCGTAACCACCCTTGCGTTAAACCCGAAAGGGCAGGTTAAGCAGGGGCAGTTTCTGACGGTATGGCGGAAAAGGATACATCATCCGTTTTGCAGCGTAAGCTGGCGGCAAGTGATGCCGACCGTGGCAAAGGCCGGTCGGCATTGCGGGCGTTGCGGTTGGCGTTGGCGCGCACGGCCAAGGACCTGTATGATCTGCCACTGGCGGTGATTGGCGCCAAACAGGCCCGCATCGAACAACCCGCCGCCGAAGGGTTTTTGGCCAATGACCGGTTGCTGGTGCTGCTGGACGGCGCGCAAGGCCAGGTGGGGGCGGTCAGCCTTGACAGTGCCTGTGTGACCGCGCTGACCCAGCAACAAACCATGGGCCGGGTGACGGGTACGATGGCAGATGGTCGTGAATTCACCAGTACCGACGCGGCCCTGGCCGAACCACTGATCGAAATGCTGCTGTCACGCGCTGCTGACCTGTCGGATTCGGCGGATGATCAGCGCTGTCTTGAGGGCTTTCGCTTTGGCGCGATCATCGAGGATGTTCGCTCGCTCATGCTGGTGCTGGACACCAAACGCTATCGGGTGTTCGATCTGACGATTGATATTGCCGAAGGGGCGATGCAGGGGGCAATCTGTCTGGTGCTGCCGGATTTACCGGCCGACACCGGCAAGGACGGTGAACCGTTGCAAAGCGGGCCCCGGCTCGACCTGGGGTTTGGCGTGATCCGCGCCGATCTGACGGCGTCAATTGGTCGGTTGCGGGTGCCATTGGCGGAACTGGCGGCGATGCAGCCCGGTGATGTCCTGCCGTTGACCCGTGAACGATTAGAGGAAACCCAACTGATCACCATCAGCGGTAAAACAGTGGCCTCGGGGCGATTGGGGCAGGTTAACGGCTTGCGCGCCGTGCGTCTGAACCAGGTCAGCGGGCCGACTGGTCAGGGTGTCGGCGACGGATTGTCGGGGGACGTTGGGTTTGCCAGTAAAGTGACCCAAGAAGGCGCGGCAGATCCGCTTGCCCTGGATATGCCCGGCGGAGATATGGTTGACATGCCGATGATGGTCGGTACGGGCCTGCCTGAATTGTCAGAGACGGAGGGCGACTCCCCTGATTTACCTGACTTGCCGGGGCTGCCGACACGGACCACCGAAATGACCGAGGAAGACCTGATTGCCAAGATGACACCGGAACAGGCAGCGATAGAAATAACGCAGCTGGCCGGATTGGATACAGAAGGTGCCGACGGCTAGGACAACGGCCTTTATGGCGTAAAACCGGTGTCAGCCTTGCGCTTTGGCCATCTGGTCCAAGGTTGGTGCCAGTCCTGAAAGATCGTATCCGGCGGTGGTCGCCGCAGCAAGAATGTCGTTTGTGGCCATCGTCCCCACTTGCGTCAGCGCCCAGACAACTGAACATCTTGTTCCGGTCCGACAATAGGCCAGAACCGGCCCGTCCGCTTTTTCGATCAGCGCGTGTTGGCGGGCAATATTGGCGGGTGTCAAAGTTTGCATGGTCAGCTCAAGCACCACAAAATCCAGCCCGGCTGCCTCAGCAGCAGCGCGAATTTCTGCGTGGTGCAACTCGGCCGGGATTTCCGCATCGGGCCGGTTGCAGATCACGGTTTTGATGCCGGATTCGGCAATCTCGGCCAGATCATCGGCGCATATCTGCGGTGATACGGCGAAGTTGAGTGTGAGCGGGCGAATATCCATGCTCAACAAATACGTCCACGAATGTTGACTGTCCAGCCGTGAGACAGATCAGGCGTCAATTCAAATGCCGTTCACCGGTATTTTCAGGAATACATTGCCCTGATCATCAGGCTCCGGCATGTTGCCGGCCCGCATATTGACCTGCAAAGACGGCAGGATCAGCCGTGGCACTGACAGGCTGGCGTCGCGGGCATCGCGCATTTCGACAAAATCCTCGACCTCGCGGCCCTGACCCACATGGATATTCAGCGCCTTCTGCTCACCCACAGTGGTTTCCCAGGCGAATTCATTCCGTCCGGGTGCCTTATAGTCGTGGCCGACAAAAATTCGGGTGTCATCTGGCAGGGCCAGGATTTTCTGGATCGAATTATACAGCGTCTCGGATGAGCCACCCGGGAAATCACAGCGCGCGGTGCCGAAATCAGGCATGAACAGGGTATCGCCAACAAACGCAGAGTCGCCGATCACGAAAGTCATGCACGCGGGCGTGTGGCCCGGTGTTGACAACACATCGCCGCGCATCTGGCCAATGTGGAAACTGTCGCCTTCGCGAAACAGCGCATCAAACTGGCTGCCATCGCGTTGAAACCTTGTGCCTTCATTGAACACCTTGCCAAAGGTGTCCTGCACCACGGTGATATTGGCGCCGATGCCAATTTTACCACCGAGTTGTTCCTGCAAATACGGCGCTGCTGACAGGTGATCCGCATGAACGTGGCTTTCAAGGATCCACTCAACGTTCAGACCCTCGGCGCGCACATATTTGGCGATCTTGTCGGCCGATTTGGTATCTGTCCGCCCCGAAGCCTGATCGTAGTCCAGAACACAGTCGACAATCGCCGCCGCACGCCCGTGCGGTTCCTGAACCACGTAAGAAACAGTGTTGGTAACATCATCAAAAAACGCGTGAACTTTCGGTTGCATGGGCGGGCCCTCCGATTGTTTGACTGATATACATATACCATTAATGGAATGTGAGTCAAGTCCAGTATTCGAGCCCAGGGGTTACATGCCTGAAAACGCCTGACTGTAAAACTGGCTGAACAAGGAGTGGGTTGATCTGTAAACCATGCTAAATTGGGTGTACAAAACGGTCATGACGCTCTGGTGCTGACACAGACGATTTAACCCAGCATAACCCCGACCACCACCAGCATCAGACCGATCACTGACAAGAATAGCGCGCCCATGTTCATCGGGATAACCGATTGCAATACGGCGCGCATGGCGTCGTCGTCTAATTTGGCGCGCCGCGCCTGGGCCACGCGAAAAATGCACCAGAGAATTCCCGCCAACCCGATCACGGAAATCGCCGCGCCGACCCAGATCATCATTTCAAACATATCCAACTCCGGTGTTTCGCAAGCTGCGCCTAGCCGATTGATCTGGCATGCGCAAGTTTGCCGGGTTGCGGCGCGGGCTTGGGGGCGGTATCGGGGGCCTCACGCCATTTCGTCCCAACCCAGTGGAGCCCTTTTATGACCGACACATCCAGTGATGTAACCTACCGCGTAACTGCCGGCGAATTGCGCCAATTCATCGAGCGCTTTGAGCGTCTGGATATCGAAAAGAAGGACCTGGCGGATCAACAAAAAGAGGTGATGGCCGAAGCCAAGTCGCGCGGCTATGATACCAAAGTACTGCGTAAGATCGTGGCACTGCGACGGCGTGACAAGGACGATATCGCCGAGGAAGAGGCGGTTCTGGACATGTACAAAGAAGCGCTGGGCATGTGAATATTTTGTAGGGTGGGTGAAAACCCACGCACACGTGGGTTTTCACCCACCCTACAAATGACCAACATCGGCCCGCGCAATTGACACCGACTTAATCACCGCATGCACATTGACCCCCGGCGCCAGCGCCAGGGCATCAGCAGACCGCCGGGTGATACGCGCCAAAAGGCGGTCAGAACCGCAGGCCATCTGCACGATCATCCCCGGCCCGTCGCCGCCGCGCAGGGTCAGAATTTCGCAGGGCAGAATATTCAGGGCTGACACATCGCGCGGCCTGGCCAGCGCGATCATCACATCCTTGGCCAATATCCGCACCCGCGTTACCGCCCCCGGTTCAAGCTGAACCCGGGGCAGCAAAAGCTGACCACCCGAGATCGAAAGTTCGCTCAACCCGTCATCGTGGTGTTTTATCAGGGCTGCGGGCACAATCGCCCCGGCCTCGCGCAGGCCTATCTGACGGACCATATCCGGGTCCGAAAGCACCTGTTCGGCGCTGCCTGAGCGGGCCACCTGACCGTCCTCCAGAACCACCACCGATGTGGCTAGCCGCGCCACCTCGGAAACCGAATGGCTGACGTATAATATCGGCATATCGGTGTGGTCGCGAAGGCGTTCTAGGTAAGGCAGGATTTCGTCTTTACGGGCTGAATCCAACGCCGCCAAAGGTTCGTCCATCAACAACATCCGTGGGTGAGACAACAACGCACGGCCAATCGCCACCCTTTGCTTTTCACCGCCGGACAGCGTGCCGGGATAGCGCGCCAGCATCCCGCCGATTCCAAGCAAATCACAGACATCGTCCAAACCGGGGCCGGTCGCGTCAACAGGGGCAAAGCGCGCGCCGTACATCAGGTTGCGCCGCACCGTCATATGCGGAAACAACCGCCCGTCCTGAAATACATAACCAAGGCGGCGTTTATGCAAGGGCAGGGCGACGCCCTGACTCGCATCAAACAACACCTCGCCCGACAGGGTGATGCGCCCCTGCGCTGGGCGCAGCACTCCGGCGACCGCATTGATGACGGTGGTTTTGCCCGTGCCGGAACGCCCGAACAGGGCGGTAATGCCGCCCGGCGCTTCGAACGCGACATTCAGGGTGAATGCGCCAAACGGATGGGTGATATCGACCACAAGGCTCATCCGCCCGCCACCCGTTTTGCCGCCCGCCGCGCGAGCAATTCCGAAGCCAGCAAAGCGGCCATGGCTATTGCCACCGAGACCGCGACCAGACGCAAGGCTGATGCCTCGCCGCCGGGCACTTGCAGGAAGGTATAGATTGCTGATGGAAGTGTTTGGGTCTGGCCGGGGATGTTGGAGACAAACGTGATCGTCGCGCCAAATTCGCCCATCGCCTTGGCAAACGCCAACACCGCACCAGTGATCAACCCCGGCAGGATTAACGGCAAAGTGATGGTGGCAAACACCCAAAATCGCGGCGCGCCAAGGGTGGCGGCGGCCTGTTCCAACTTTGGATCGACCGCCTCGATCGCCAGCCTGATGGCGCGCACCATCAGGGGGAACGCCATTATCGCAGCGGCGAGCACGGCCCCGGTCCAGCGAAACGCCAGCACCAGCCCCAGCGTGTCCTCTAACCAGCCGCCAATCACCCCGCGTCGCCCAAAGGTCAGCAACAACAGATAGCCAGTGACAACCGGCGGCAGGATCAACGGCAGATGCACCAGCCCGTTCAGCAATTGTTTGCCGCGAAACTGGCCCCGGGCAAGGGCATAAGCCACCAACACCCCAAACGGCAGGCTGATCACCGTCGCCCAAAGCGATACTTTGATCGACAGCGCCACCGCCTGCCATTCCTGTGGTCCCAACCAATCAGTCATGTGGGGGGCCGCCCGCCGGGGTGAACCCGTGCTGACGAAATATCGCTTGCGCCTCTGACCCGACCAGAAACTGGAAAAATGCCCGCGAAGTGGTTGTGTCGCCATCTTTTATCAAGGCCGCCGGATAAACTATGGGCGGATGAGAGCCGGGTGGAAACATCCCCAGCACCCGCACCCGGGGTTCGGCGAAGGCGTCTGTGGCATAAACGATGCCCAAAGGTGCCTCGCCCAAGGCCACCAACCGCAATGCGGCGCGGACATTGTCGGTCTGGGCAATGTGCGGTTGCACCGTTTCCCAAACGCCAAGCGATATCAAGGCCTGGCGCCCATAGATGCCTGCCGGCACCGCCTCGACCAGCGCCATGGCCAGGCGTTTGCCCTGCAAGGCTGCGATCAGGTCCATTCCCGGTTTGACCTCAAGACTGACATCGTTGCCCGGCCCCGCGATCAGAGCCAGTTGGTTGCCTGCCAGGTTCATCCTTGTCGCTGGTGCCAGAACCGCCTGATCCTCCAAAAGGTCCATCCACAAGCTGTTGGCAGAAATAAATATCTGGGCCGGAGCACCATATTGGATTTGCCGGGCCAGTGCCGAACTGCCGGCGTAAGAAATGCTCAGAGAGGTGCCTTGTGTCCGCTCAAAATTCGCCGCCACTTCATCCAACGCATTTTTCAGGCTTGCGGCGGCAAACACAGTCACCCGAGGTCCCGCCTGCGCCGCCAAACCCAGCCCCAAGCCGAGCCAGAACATCGCCGCCAGCAAGGCAGGCATAAGCAGCAATTGCGTTCGTTTGTGAATGATCGGCCAGTCCATGCTCGAACAGTAATCCGGTTGCGAGGTGAAGGAAACCGGTGTCGTATTTGTCCGCAATACCCAAGTGTCAATCGGTTTCACGCCGGAGATGGCCAGATTGGGCAAACCGTGTTCGTCATTATAATTTGAGAACTTCTCAATCAAACTGTCGGTCAACCGGACTGAGCTACTCCCCAAATATTGGGCAGGTTCTGGCGTGATTTAAGG
>DAOUQK010000339.1 GCA_030625695.1 Paracoccaceae bacterium
CGGGGCGAAATGCGGCGCAACAACACTGTCAGGCCGATGGAGGCGGCAGCCACTGCCACATAGGTCAGCAATGTTGCTGGTGTCAGAAAGTACAGAGCAATCGCATAGATGGCCGGGTGGACAAGATAAATACCGAATGAAAGGTTGGAAAGTTTATTGGATATGGCTGTGCCTGACACCACAAATGTGATTGTAATTGCGAAGACAAAGACCATGATCCCGGTTGCAATGGCCCCTCCACTCAGGACGGTATTATTCGACACAGGCCCTCTGAGGAAAAGTCCGATAGTGGCTGCGGGAACCACGGTCACCCATTGTGCAAGTGAAATTGGGAGCTGAGCGGTGTTTGCAAAGAAGATGCAAAAAACGGCAAGGGCGGTACCAATGGAATAGAGTACACCCCAGGACATCACCAGATGGGGCCAAGCAGATGTTCTGTGGCGACCAGCGACTTTTTTTGTACGTATAACCCAGCTTGCGCAGGAATCGCCCGATGGACGCGGAATGCGCAACAATGCCCGTCCCTTCTTTCAGTGCCCCGGCAACCTCCGGCAACGTGATGTCACCGTCCTGCACTACCAGTTCTTCAAGAAACGCCTGATGGGGCGCAAGCTTGCCATGCCCGCACGGACGGACGGCCCTGAGCCGCAGGGGTGACGGCTCCTATCTTTCGAAGTTTATGCTGCCAGCGAACGCCCGTCGCAGCTGAAAGCTTCAGCCGCACGACCACTTAACCCTTCTGCAAGGTACTCCTGAAACCGCACTCGAAGCGCCATTGGTAATGCTGCTGACATGATACATCCTCCTGAAAAGAATGAATCACAAAACGAAACCTATGGGAACCCCTCCGATTCGGCTTTCAGACTCGACGCTTTAACGTGCTGAAACATACTGAGGTTATCAGCGATCAAAGCAGAGAACTCACCGGATTACTTGGGAAATACGGGATAAGCAGACGGTCCAGTTTTGCCGGACCGCCGTAACGGCGATTGTTTCGAAAGTATGGACAATCATGGGCGCACAATGTATTTAGGAAGGCATTGGCGCTATTTTGAGGCAAGATGAATGGATATTTGGACAGTTATTATCGCCGTCTACATTTTTATCTCCATTGCCGCGATCACCATGACATACCGCGAGCAGAAGCGTAAAAGCGTCAAGAGCCCATTGTTCAGTCTGATCGGCTATGTCCTGTGTACGGTATGGCCTGTAACAGTGGCAGCCGTACTGGTTGCGATTGGCCACGGAGCACTGGTCGGAAAGTCGTCGAGTTCCTGAAGACACCACCCCAATATATTATCCTATGTGTTCCGTCCCGGATGTTGGCGCTGGGACGACGCCGCAGATCGGCCTGACGTGTTGGGGTCAATGCTGCACATCGTACCGGGATTTGACCCCACAAAAGTGTTCGTAGAAAACCACTGAAAATACCAGGGGAGATGCAGTGACCGCTCTGACCCTCAGCTCAGGTAAGAATCACAATTCAACCGAGGTCGGCACGATGTGAAGCGCGTCAGCTATTGTTTGCAAATTGGCAACAAACCGATCCTGATCGGTTCCGATTAATGAAAGGTAGGAAGCAATACCCACGTGATGGTATCAAAATTCAGGGTGTCTGTTAATGTACTATTAATGTTTTTTGCCTGAAAGATCAGACAATTACGGAAACCATAGCTGTCACATCCCGTCAGGTGTTCAGGCCGTTTCCTGAACAGTTCCGGTTTTCGGCTATATCGCAAGCGTCGGTTGCGCGTGGCGCATGCTGCCCAATGATTTCCCCAGAGGCGGGCAAAAAACCAACTGCGCCTGAGAGCAATCGCACGAGATAATATCTGTTTGACAAGCTTACCCGCCGTGTCCCTCAGGGGCGCGGCAGGTTTGTGTTTGGTGCGAGAATGTTATCAGGCCGTGTCTGTACGCAAGAGCAGAGATTCGGCCTGTACGGCTGGCTATTTGTTGCCGAATGAGCAACAAACCTCGGTAGTGAGCAGGATTGTTCAGGAAAATCCGGAAAATTCTGGGTTTAAAGGCGTCTGAATTCAAATAAGGAGGCCTGTAAATATTGCCAAACCTCCCAAAAGCAGATAATCTTGTGTCAAGAATATGACGATCTTGAGGTGTTACTTTAGATCGGTAAATGTTAAAATAAGGTGGGATCACATGTTTGAACTTAAGAAAATTTTGAAACCAACAATTGCCGCCGCTTTTCTGGTGCTTGCGCCGCTGGCTGCCAGTGCTGCGACTATTTCGGGCCAGATCAGTATTGCGGGCTCGGTGAACCTCGCAGGTTCAGATTTCACTATTGGAGATGCCGGTGTTATCGACGTTGATCTGAACGATCCAGGTTTTGTTGTTGTAGCAACGGGCGATTTTAGCGGAATCCCCATTAATCCAGATGCGGGTTCGGCAGTGGCTTTGACAGACATTGATTTCGACATTGCGGGAATAATCTGGAGCGTTGGGGGCTTCACGTTTACCGCCACGTCCTTCTCCAACATTGACAGTGTCGAAGGTGAGTTCGATGCATACGGTGTAGTGTCGCACACTGGCTTTGATGATACAGCTGGTACGCTGGAGTTCACTACTCAAGGACCAAGTGGCACAACTGTTTCCTTCTCGGCAACAACTGTGGTTCCGGTTCCGGCGGCTGGCTTCCTTCTGCTGGGTGCGCTTGGTGGACTTGGGCTTATGCGGCGTCGCCGCAAGGCTGCCTGAACTCAGGCATCAGAACAAATTCCGAAAGGGGTCGCAAATCGCGGCCCCTTTTGCTTTGCGACTCAGATATTTTGGCCCATGGCCTGACGCAGCATCCAGATCATCCGTAAAAAGCGCAGGCGGAACAATGTTGTAGCCCCACGCAGACGTTCACTGCTTGTATCAAGCTTGGGACTGAACAGCAGTTTTGGCAGATGTGCAACGGCGCTAAGCGGCATCGCAAGCGCTTTGATGCCCCAACGGAGGCGGCTTGCCAGCCCCGGTCGGGTGGATTGCGCCAGCGCAAAACTCTCACAGGTCAGGCGGTGCCATTTGTGGCGCAGCCCTGCCCAATCTGATCGACTTGGGTGGCGCACCCGCAAGCCATCTTCATAGATCAGGTGATAGCCTTTGGCGGTGGCGCGAAAGCTCCAGTCGCTGTCTTCCGAGACCACAGTGCGAAACGGCCCCACGTCGTCAAACACCGCACGGGTGGTGACCAGATTACCGGAACCTGAAAAACCCTTCACCTCGATGTAATTTTTGAAATCGAAGGCAAAGACTTTCTCGAACGCTTGTGCGCCGTTGCGCGGGGGGGGTGTTTCATCAAACACATCCACCCTCCCGCCAATTAGGTCGGCGCGTGGTGCCACCTTGCGGGCCATATCCAACCAGTCAGGATCGGGCACACAATCGGCATCAATGAACGCCAGAAGTGGCGCGTTGCTTTTGCGCACTCCATGGTTACGGGCAGGGCCGGCGCCTTTTTCTTTTTCCGAGAGAAACCGCACATTGGGAAACGCGTCCTGCAAGTGGTTAGGTGGACTGGGAGAGTTGTTATCAACCACTAGGATTTCTGCGCCATCAATATCGTTGCGCATCAACTCGCTGAGACAGAACTCCAGCCGCTCGGCATCATTATAATGTGGGATGATGACGGCGATGTCAGGCCCTTCATCAGTAATAGTCATACTCATACCCGTGCGCCCCGCTCATATAGCGGCATTTGTTCAGCACAATCCCCATCACATTGGT